>JBFMCJ010000212.1 GCA_040754675.1 Bacillota bacterium | reverse complement strand
CGCCTGGAGGCTGTATACCCCATCGCACGGCCTCAGCGGCCTCACCGTCTACAGCGTGGCACCGGTGGTGCCGGACACGGTTTCAGACGGGAGCTGGCCGAGCCTGGCGACGTCTGCGGGGGGTTCGCCCCTTGTCAGCGTGCCCCCGAACGCCTGGCTTTTGGGGACGGAGTCAGGGCTCACGGTGGTCTTCAACCGTCAAGAGCTGAACGCCGGTGGCGCCGCATCGCCGTTTGACGTGGCCGGCAACTGGGAGCGCCGGTACACCGCCCATGGGCTCCCGTCCAACCTCATTCGCGACGTCCTGTATGTGGGTCTCCCGGTGATCCCTCCGGGGAGCGCGGGCTCGCCGGTCCTACCGGTTTGGGTCGCCACGGATCGGGGGCTGGCCTGGGCCGATGCCGAAAACCTCGATGCAGCCGCCGATCCGTCGACCGCCCTCACGCGCTGGACGGTCTGGGACACCACGTCCTCGCCGGTACAGCTCCCAAGCGGTGACGTCTACGACCTGGCGTTCGCGGCTGTGCCACACGACACCGGCGCGCGCTATGCGCTGCTTGCTGCAAGCGCGGCGGGGGTGCTGTGGATTTGGTTGGACGGCGAAGCGGCTTCCGGCGGGCAGGCGGTTCAAGTCCTTCCGGTGGGCAGCGTCAGTCAGGTGGCGGGCGTCACTTGGCCCGTCGGGGAGTCCAACCCAACAGTCCGTCTCTTCATCGGTACTGCCCAGGGGCTCGCCTACCTCGACGTCACGCCCTCGAGCACGGGTGGTGTGGTGGTCGTCCAAGGCCTGACACCCATCCCGGATGTTTTGGGACAGGTCCGAGCGCTGCAGCTTCAACCGGACCCGGCCAGCGATTCCTACTGGCGGCTCTGGGTAGCCACCGATTCGGGCCTGTACAAAGTTCATCCCGGAATGCCTGGAGCGGCCGCGCCCGACTCGGAGCCTGCCCCCTCACCGGCGCCGCTTAAAGCCCACACGACGGTCGGCCTGGTGCCCATCGATGGCCCGGCCGGCGCAGCCCTATCCATCTGGAGCGCAGCGGCCTCACCGGGTTCAGCGCCAGCCCTTTTCATGGCGGACCCTTCCCCGGATTCAACGCCCGATCCAGTAGCCATTTCCGAGAAGCAGCTTCCTCGTGACGACCCGGCGCGTTTTTGGGATCCGGCCGGCCCTCGCATCTACCAGGGGCTGGCCGCCCAGGTGGCCGTGGGGTACGGGTGGCAGGAGGGCGGCGCCGAACTCCGGTACGAGCGCGTCGATCCCGGGTTTCGCGCCATCAACGACATCCACCGCAAGGCGCTCGAGGAGTGGAAGGCGGCTCTCCGTCACCGCCTCGCATCCTCCCTCGAACTCGAGCTGACCCACGCCGACCGCAGTACGGCTGACCCGGCCACCGGCCGAACGCAGCACAGCATGGTGGACCAGGCGGCGGCGACATGGACCCTGCCGCTGCCAGCCCCCGCCCGGTGGGCCTCGCCTCCGGCACTGCGAGCGGCGGTCAGGCTGGAGCGAGTCGATCACGAGCCCATGCACCCCGGCTTCGAGCTGGCCACCCTGACCCGTTCGGTGCGCATCGAGGAGAGCTTCTGGGAGCGGCGGCTGACCGCGGCGGTGGGGTATGAAAGAGTCCGCCACGAGGAGTTCGAGCGGCCTGGCTACGTGGCCGACAACCTCGTGGCCGACCTGACGGCATCGCCTGTTCCTGAAACCACGCTGACGGTGCGGTTCCGATACCCCCTCAAGGTGATCGGCGCCGGCGGCGCCGTCCCGCCACGCGTTGAAGGCACCCGGGACCTGCAGCTTGGCGCCACGGCTGCCCGCAGCTTCGGCGGCATCCGTACCTCGCTCACCCTCAGCCAGCAGTCGGGGTGGCGGGTGACATCGGACGGAACGGCCCCCGACCGCCTCGGGCGGCAGGCTACCCTGTCGCTCTCCGCGCCGGGTATGGCGAGCGCCACCTGGAAGCTCTCACCGACCGGGCGCCTCACGTGGAGCCAGGCGGAGAGCCTGCGCAGCAGCACGACGACCGTGGGGACGGGCGGCAGCCTGCAGGCCCGGTGGCTCCCCGCCGCCCTCGAGCTAGAGCTCTCCGCGGACCGCCGCTACCAGCTCGCCAGGCTCCCGCCGGCCAAGCGATCGGTGCACGACCGGGTCGAACTCGCCGCCGGCACCAAAGCGCTCCCCTGGCTTGAGCCATCGTTGAGCCTGACGGCGGAGAACCGCCAGGTCACCTCCCTCTCCGACGGGCGTGCCACGGCAGCCCTGAACCGCACCGCCGCGCTCCGCCTTGGCTGGGCCTCCCGGTCATCCTGGCCGCAGAACGCCCGCCTGAGCGCGAGCTGGGCCGAGGGCGCCGCTCCGCAGCAGATCAGCCGAACGCTCAAGCTCGAATATACCCTCAACTTCCGTCCCGCCGGGCCGTGGGGTTTCTCGGCTTCCCTGGAAGGCAGCCGGGGTGACACACGCCAGGCGGACGCCGCCCCCCGCCCGCACTGGGGACTGAGCCTGCAGGGGCAGGCGAGCTACCGGTTCTCGGAACAGTGGAGTGCCGGCCTGGAGCTGGGCTACGCCAGGGGCCTGAAGGAGCCTCTCGCCGGCTTCACCGGTTCTCCGCTTCCAGGCCCGCCTGCCCCCTTCCGGACCGGCTGGGGCCGTCTGTTCGTCCGGGCCGAGTTGTAGCCTCTCAGCTCCGACCCGCCAGCCTAAGGGAGCAGCGGTCCATTGAGGAAGCTGTCTGATATTGTCGAATAGAGAAGCAGGGAGCAAATCCAGCCCTAGCTTTGCGATGTGTGCTGCCATTCGCTCAAACCGCTGAAGCAGCAAGGGGGAGGTTGACATGCCGATCGAGGCGTCCAAATGGTATGCTCGTCTGCTCGCAGCGGCCGCCGTTCTGGGGATCATGGCCCTGGCCTGTGGTCCGTTGACAGCACTGGCTGTACCACCCACGCCAATCGAGCACATCCTCACCCAGCCCGACGGAACATCGTTTGCAGCGCGCCAGTGGGGAGACGAGTGGCTCCACGGATGGGAGACCATCGAGGGTTACACGATCCTTCCGGATCCCGTAAGCGGCTACTGGGTGTATGCCGATCGCGCTCCAACGGGTGAACTCGTTCCCTCTACCAGTCGGGTGGGTCTGGATCCCCGGCCGGCAATTCTACCTGAACGCATCAGGCCGCTGGCTCCGGCGCTTCACTCCCAGGTCCTCGAGCGACGTCGCGAGGCCTCGCAAAGAGTGGTACCTCCCAGCGGTGTTGCGAACGTTCCGGTCATCCTGATCAATTTCCAGGATACGACCACTACATTTGATTCATCTGACTTCGAAGCGCTTCTCTTCGGGCAGCGTCCCGAAATCGCGACAGGGCCCGGTAGCATGCGAGATTACTACGAGGAGATTTCCTACGGGACGTTCACCGTTTCAAGTGGCCCCAACGGCGTACGGGGCTGGTTCGAGGCATCGAACCCTCACGATTATTACGGTTACCAAAATGGTATGGAGAGGGCAGCTGAATTGGTAAGGGAAGCAGTTGTTGCCGCCGATCGCGACATGGACTTCAGCTGGTACGACAACGACGGAGACGGCAGAGTAGACGTCGTGATGATCGTCCACCAAGGGACCGGGGCGGAAGCCAGTGGGAACCCAACGGACATCTGGTCGCACCGCTGGAGCCTTTCAGGGGCCGGGGTCGGCGCCGTCATCTTGGACGGAGTGACCATCGACGACTACGTCATTCAGCCCGAGATCCTTTTCGAGTCGATTTCGACCATTGGCGTCTTTGCCCACGAGTTTGGGCACGCGCTTGGCCTTCCTGACCTGTACGATACGGATGACTCGTCAGAGGGCATCGGGAATTGGGGATTGATGGGTAGCGGTTCCTGGAATAGGACGTCTCGCTTCGGCGATACCCCGCCGCACATGATGGCATGGAGTAAGTGGCTGCTCGGTTGGCTCACGCCTACGCCGGTGAGCAGGGAGCAGACTGATTATACTCTTCCCGCCGTTTTCTCAACTCCATTCGCCCTACAGATGCTTGACAATCCGGGCGGCCCCGAGTTCAACAGGAGCACGGGTGCCCTGGGAGAGTACTTCCTGCTCGAGAACAGGCAACGGGAAGGCTTCGACTATGGCCTTCCTTCCGCCGGCCTGTTGATCTGGCACATCGACGAGTCCAGGACTGGCAACCAGGATGAATATCACAAGTTAGTGGATTTAGAGGAAGCAGATGGAAGGGCGGACCTGGACGCTGGCAGGAACCAAGGTGACGCTGGCGATCCCTTTCCGGGCGATACCGGTAAGCGAGCCTTCGACCCGGCCACAAATCCGGACTCCCTGCTGTATGACGGAACGGACCCTGGTATCTGGGTCTCTTACATCGGTGACCCGGGCGACACAATGGTGGCGCGATTCGGGTTCAACTCCCCTCCCGTGGCTCATGGCGGACCTGACCGGTTTGTGACACCAGGGACCGTGGTGTACCTCGATGGATCCAAATCGTATGACCCCGACGTCGGAGACCGCGTCACAAGCTATCGCTGGAGACTTGATACCCGACCCGCCGGTAGCGCCGTGAGTCGGGTGGACAGCTACGGGCCTGATCCGTCCGTTACATTCAGGCCCGATGTGCCCGGCACTTATGTGGTGAGCCTTGTTGTTCGAGACTCCCACGATTTCGAGTCAGTCCCTGACACCGTGATTGTTGAGGCAGTTCACGCATACGCTACGCCGAACCCGGCGTCCAGTTCCGCCACGTTCATTCATAGCGCCAATGTCTCAGGCGGCACGGTCAGAATCTACAACGTCGCCGGACGGCGGGTGGCCACGTTCGCTCTGGAGGCGGATGGCTCGACCACGTGGAATCTAACCGACTCCGCCGGGTGGCCGCTTGCCAGTGGCCTTTACCTGTGGCTCTTGTTCGACAAGGATGGGAAACCCGTGTTGAGCAGGCCTGAGCGGCTTGTCATCCAGCGCTAGGGCTCAACCCCGCAGAGAGACGAAAGGAGGACGACCATGAGTCGCACAATGGCGAAAGTAATGCTGGCCCTGGCTCTGGTTACAGCGGTCCTCGTCGTGGCGGAGCCCGACGCAGGAGCAGCGAGCGATGATACAACGTACACGCATGCTGCAGCCATCTTGCAGATTGGGGCTGGCGCCCGTCCCCTGGGCATGGGTGGAGCGTTCGTGGGGGTGGCGGACGACGAGAGCGCGTTGTTCTATAACCCCGCCGGCCTCGCCTTCCTGCGCCGGTCGGGGCTGACGAGCCTCTACTCCACACAGTACGAGGTCGTGTCCTACGGCGCGCTGGGCCTGGCCACGCGGGGGTTCGGCCTGGGGGCGCTCTATCTGAGCTCGCCCGGCATTCCAGGGGTAAGGGAGGGGAGCGAGATCCTCTCCGAGTTCTCCTATACCAACCTGGCAGGACTGGCCGGCACCGCCCTCCGGCTGGGCCCCCTTGCGATCGGGGTACGAGGGAAGTACCTGGCCATCACCAGCGCAACGCTCGAAAACGGCACGCTGACAACCGTAAACGGGACGGGGTTCAACGCAGACGCCTCTGCGTTGCTGAAGCTCGGGCCGGTCCGGCTCGGCGTGCTTTACGAGAACCTGGTGCAGCAGCCCATCCGCTATACCACCGGGACTGACGAGCCCTGGGAACGCCGCTTGACGGCCGGTGCCAGCCTCAAGCTCGGTCCTATTCTCCTGGCCGCCGAGGTAGAGAGCCTGGGCACGGATTCGAGTGGCGGTAGCCGCTTCTACCACGCCGGGGCTGAACTCAACCTCGCCCCCATGGTGCTGCGGGGCGGCGCCACAGGGCCGCTGAGCAAGTCAGGGCCTTCGGAACAGGAGAGGGATCTCACGGCCGGCGTCGGCTTGCGCCTCGGCGGACTTCAGGTGGACTACGCTTACCTGATGCCTGCTTCCCTGCCAGACACGCACCGGCTGTCGCTGACGGTCCGGTTTTGAAGAGGGGCATTGCCGAACGACCCGGAGTGACGTGGCGAGCCCTCCGGGTGGGGGCCCGTGGCACAGAGCCACGGGCTCTCGTTTTCCCTGGCGGGCTTTGCCAATCCGCACCGGTCACGGAGCGCAGCGGGGTCCCATCTCAGACAGGCGCGACAGGCGTCGAACCGCCCGGCACGTGCAGGAGTTTGCGGCGTTGTCTCGAACGCACTCCCCCGCAGGCTCCTCCTTATCGAGAGCTGGCCGAGGGACTGGCCCGATGACGCCCGGCAACCGGCCGCCGCAAAAGGGCGGCACGGTGCCAACTCCTGCGGGGCCTACCGACCCCGAGAGATAAGGGGAGGGTGGCAGCAAGCCTCTCCCGACCCGGAGAGGTTGTTTGTTTTCTCGGAAGGCGGGTGGGCTGTGTGACAGCACGGGTGGTGGCCGAGAGCGCCGGGGATCGGGAGAACGGGCCGGGGCAGGAGCACCTTCACGGCCTGGAGTCAGCGGCGCGCCTTGCGGGACCGGACTTGATGGAGGCGATCCGGCGTTCGATCGCGTCGGTGCCCGATTTCCCCAAGCCCGGCATCCTGTTTCGCGACATCACGCCCCTCCTGGGCCAGCCCGAGGCCTTTCAGCAGGCGCTGAAGGCCCTTGAGGAACATGTTCGCCCCTGGGCGCCCGACCGCATCGCCGCCATCGAATCGCGGGGCTTCCTGTTCGGCCTGCCGCTGGCCCTTGCCCTCGGCATCGGCTTCGTGCCCATCCGCAAACCGGGCAAGTTGCCCCGCGAGACGCTTCGCGAGGGCTACGAACTGGAATACGGCGCCAGCTACCTCGAAGTGCACGTCGATGCGCTGCGCTCCGGGGAACGGGTCGTGGTGGTGGACGACCTCCTGGCCACCGGGGGTACGGCGGCCGCTGCCGGCCGGCTGGTGACCCGCCTGGGCGGCATGGTTGCGGGGTTTGCGTTTCTCATCGAGCTGGAGGGTCTCAGGGGCCGCCAGCGGCTGGAGGCGTTCGGCGCGCCCGTGGCGAGCCTCATCCGGTTTGAGGTA
>JBFMCJ010000211.1 GCA_040754675.1 Bacillota bacterium | reverse complement strand
CCCGCAGCAGCCGCAGGAACGCCACGAGGGGCTCGACGCCCACCTCGAAGACGAGCTCATCCAGGAAGGGCCGGCCCGGAACGAAGTAGCCGGGATTGCGTTCCAGCACGAGCCGCTGCCCGAGCGCCCACTCTCGCATTCGGAAGGCCCCGGTTCCGACCGGATGGTGACCGAAGTCGGCACCCCAGCGTTCAACCTCTTCTCTGGGCACCACGTGGGCGAAGTTGAGTGCGAGGATGTGGAGGAAGGCGGCATTGGGCTGGTTCAGCCGGAATTGCACCCTGTGGCGGTCAAGCACCCGGATCCCCGTCACTTCGGGCGCCTTTCCATCAATGAACTCCTGGGCCCCCTGAATGTCCAGATAAAAGCCCTGGCCCGGGCTCTGCGTGGCGGGGTTGAGCACCCGCTCCAGGGAGTACTTCACGTCATCGGCTGTGACTTCCCGCCCGTTGTGGAAGCGCACGCCTCCACGGAGCTTGAAAGTGTACGTGAGCCCGTCATCCGAAATGGTGTAGGATTCCGCCAGTTGCGGCTTGAGCTTGGTGGTTCCGGGCTCGTAATCCATCAACCCATCGAAGATTGACTTGATGATGGACCAGTTCTGCCAGTCGTAGCCGATGGCCGGATCCAGTGTCGTAATGTCGCTCAGATAGGTAACCACCATCCGGCCGCCCTGGCGCTGCGCCAGAGCGGAGGCGGCGTACACGGAAAGGAGCACGAAAGCCCCGACGAGACCTGCGCTGAGAGCTATCGAAGCCTTGCGCCGGTTGTTCAAGGTGCCACCCTCCCGCTCCCTCACTGCGAGTATTGGACTCTCGGGTCCATCAGCGGGTAGACGAGGTCCGCCAGCAGGTTGCCTATCACGATCGATACGGCAGCAAAGGTCACCACCCCCATGATGACCGGAATGTCCACCAGCTGGATGGCTTGCCATGCCAGCTGTCCGATCCCGGGCCATGCAAAGACGGTCTCCACCACGACGACACCGCTCATGAAGATGCCGATGTCGACGCCGATCATGGACACCACGGGTAGGATGGCATTGCGAAGCGCGTGCTTGCCGATGACCCGCCATGGACTGAGCCCTTTGGCGACCGCCGTTCGCACATACTGCTGCCCCATCACGTCCAGCATGGAGGAGCGCATCATCCGCGCATACCACCCGCCACCTGCAACACCCAAAGTCAACGCCGGCAGCAAGAGGTGTCGCAGGCCCCCGTAGCCGCCGAGCGGCAGCACCGGTATCAAAAAGCCGAAAACGTAAGCCAGCATCAGGCCCACCGCGAACTGCGGCGCCGAGACCCCCAAGAAGGCCATCACCATCGTGGCCTGATCCAGGCGGTTACCCCGGCGGACGGCAGCCGCCACACCGAGAGGGATGCCGATGGCCAGTTCGGCCAGAATGCCCGCCACGGCCAGCTGGAGCGTGGCGGGAAGCCTGGACAGCAGGAGATCCGTGACCCGCGACTTCTGAACATAGGAGCGCCCCAGGTCGCCGTGCAGAAGTTCCCACAGGTACCTTCCGTACTGCACGGGAAGCGGCTGGTCGAGGCCGAGCTCGTGGCGGATGCGTTCTACCGTCTCAACCGTGGCGCTTCGCCCGGCAATCATGCGGGCGGGGTCGGCCGGTAGGAGGTACAGCAAAAGAAACGTCACGGCGGAAACGCCGAGCAGCACCAGTGCAGCTTGGGCCATCCGGCGCGCCACGTAAGCCAGCATGGCTAGTAGCGCCCCTTCATTTCGGGATCCAGCGCATCGCGAAGGCCGTCGCCCAGCAGGTTGAACGCCAGGGAGGTCAACAGGATGGCCATACCGGGGAAGGCCACGAGCCACGGTGCATCGAGGAAATAGGCCTGGCTTTCGTTGATGATGCCTCCCCATGACGGGGTCGGCGGCTGAACGCCGACACCCAAATACGACAGCGTAGCCTCCAGCATCACCGTCGTGGCGATCCCCAGGGTGCCCCACACCACCATGGTCGGGACGAGGTGGGGGAGCATGTGCCGGAAGAACAGCCGGCCCGTTGAGGCCCCTACGGCTCGGGCAGCGGTGAAGAACTCTCGCCGGGAAAGGGAAAGGGTCTGGCCATAAACCACCCTGGCGATCTGAACCCAGTTGACCAGCGCAATCACCAGTGCCACGATCCACATGCTCGGGCGCAAGATGGCCGCCAGGGCAATGGCGAGCAGCAGCGAGGGAAACGCCATCATGAGGTCGGTAAACCGCATGATGACTGTGCCGAGCCGCCCCTGAACGAAGCCGGCCACGCTGCCGAGCAAGGTCCCGATGAAGAGGGCCACGCCGTTGGCCGCCACGCCGATGATGAGGGACACCCGCGCCCCGTAGATCATCCGGGAGAGCAGGTCACGGCCGAGCAGGTCCGTGCCAAGCCAGAACCGCTGGTTGGGGGGGAGCGGCATGCCTTCGAGGGTGAGCCCGTCGAAGAACTGCTCTGCCGGGTCGTATGGGGCGAGCAACGGCGCAAGGACGGCCGCCAGCACCAGCGTGACAACGACGGCCAGGCCGAACAGGGCGCCGCGACGGCGGAGCAAGCGTGCCAGGGTGGGGTTGTGCAGCCACCGCATCTCGCCAGGTCGGGTTCGTGCGCCGATACCGACAGATTCCACTGCCATGTTGGATACCGCCTGCGCGGGCTTGTTCGGGAGGAAGATCTTAGCAGGAACGTACCATTCGCGCTCTTCGGTGTCAATACGATGGGCACCTGGACCGGCTGGCACGCGGGCAGACGGTGCGCCCCGCCGCGTGGGGCGGCGGGGCGCTGTCGCTTTCAGCCGGTGGCGAGCGACGGCTTGTCGAGCCGCCGGGCCCCGCCGTCGGCCGGCTCGGACACCTGGGGCTGCACGAAATCCGGGTAGGCGACCACGCCATGCTCGTGATAGTCGAGCCCTCGCTGCTCCTCTTCGGGGCTGACGCGCAGGCCCATGAGAGCCTTGATGGCGGCGAACGCCATGTACGAGACGCCAAACGTCCAGGCAAACACCGCCACCACGCCGATGGTTTGAGAGACGAGCTGCCCTATGCCGCCGCCGTAAAGCAGGCCCGTCTCCACGTCAAACAGCCCGACGGCCAGCGTGCCGGCCACCCCGGCGAAGCCGTGCACGGGAATGGCGCCCACGGCATCATCGATCTTGAGCGCCTCGAGCAGGAGCGTACCGGCGTACATGGCAACGCCGCCGATCATCCCGATGATGATGGCGCCCAGGTTATCCACGAACGCACAGCCGGCGGTGATGGCCACGAGCCCGGCCAGCGCGCCGTTGAGGGCGGATCCGACCGAGAACTTGCCGGTGTGGAGCTTTGCCAGGAACAGAGCCGCCAGGGCACCGGTGGCAGCGGCCAGGTTGGTGTTGACGGCCACCCGGGCGATGAGCTCCGTCAGATCTCCCGCAGCGCCGAGCGTGCTGCCCGGGTTGAAGCCAAACCACCCGAACCACAGGATGAAGACGCCCAGTGCCGCCAGCGTCAGGCTATGGCCCTGCAGGCCGCCGTTGCTGCCGTTCGCCGGGTGAGGCGAGCCGGCAAAGCGGCCGATCCGGGGTCCGAGGAGCAAGCACCCCGCCAGCGCGGCCCACGCGCCCACGCCGTGCACCACCGTCGAGCCGGCGAAGTCCTTCATTGGGGTGGCGAGCCCGGCGAGCCAGCCTCCGCCCCAGACCCAGTGGCCGACAATCGGGTAGACGATCGCAGCCATGAGGAAACTGAAGAGCAGGTAGGAGGCGAACTTCGTGCGCTCCGCCATCGCGCCGCTGACGATGGTGGCGGCCGTTCCGGCGAAGACCACCTGGAACAGCCAGAACGCCTGGGTGCCGAGCCCGGTCCACGCAATGGACGGCATCGAGGCCGGGACGAAGAACCCGGTGGTACCTATGAGGCCTGAGGCCGACGCGCCGAACATGAACGCGAAGCCGACGAGCCAGTAGGCGACCGTGGCGGCGGCGAAGTCCATGAGGTTTTTCAGGACGATGTTGCCGGCGTTCTTGGCCCGGGTGAACCCGGCCTCCACCATGGCGAAGCCGGCCTGCATGAAAAAGACGAGGAAAGCGGCAACCAGCGTCCACACCGTATTGATGGCCTGGACAAGGCTTTCCGGGGTCAACTGACTCATCCTCCCTGGGGTGGACTCTTCTTGGCAGCCAATGTTATGACGGCCAGCGGGTGATGTCAAGAGCATGTCAATACTATGTCGTCTGCCGGTCAGGAATGCTTCGCGTTTGGGGCCAGCGTCAGAGGCTCTCTTGACCCCGCTGGCACAGCGTGGTAGCGTGAAGACGGACGGGAGTTCTAGAACACTTCATGCCGCCGGGCAGACGTCGCACCACAGCGAGCCGATACGTGGAAGTCGCCAGGGCGCTCCGGGAGCGCCTGCTGGCCGGCGGCGTCCAGCCGTCCATGCGCCTTCCGACGCAGCGAGAGCTGGCTCGGCAGTTCGGCACCACGCTCATGACCGTCCGCCAGGCGCTCGCGCTCCTGGCCGAAGAAGGGCTCGTCAAAGTCCACCACGGGGTAGGCACATTCGCGGCCGACCCGGGCAGCTTTCAGGATCCGATCCACCTCGCCAGCTTCTCCGAGGAGATGGCCCGGCAGGGCGTCCATATCGAGACGCAGGTCATCGAACGCACCCTGCTGCACGACCGTCCGGGCATCCGCGACGCTACCCACCACGCCTCCAACGCCATCTCCGAGGGCGTCTACCGGGCGCTGGCCGTGCCGCCTGGAAGCGCTGTCTTCGTCATCTCCCGGCTCCGCAGGGTGGGCGATGTGCCGGTGGTGTACCAGCGTTCGTACCTGCCGGCCGACCTGGCGGAAGTCGGCCAGGCGTACGAGGCGTCCGTTCCACTTTACGCATTCCTGCGGGAACAGGCCGGCCTGGTGGCCGCGCGCTCCGAAGAGGTGCTGCAGCCGTGCGCCCTGCCGCCGGCGGCAGCGGAGGTGCTTGCGGCCCCTGTCTCGAGTCCCGGGCTGTTTTCCAGGCGAACCTCTTTCGATGGACACAGCCGCCCGTTTCTCTACGACGAGGCGTACGTCCGGGGCGACCGGGTCGAACTGCACATCTGTCGCACGGGAATCCGGGAGCAGAGCTTCTACCGAATTCTGGGTTGGGAAGTGGGCCGGGATGAACGAGATCGCGCTTGAGGCACGGGGGCTGGTCAAGCAGTTCCCGGGGCTGCGAGCGCTTGACGGGGTCGACATTCAGCTTCGGCGTGGGGAGATCCACGGCCTCGTCGGCCAGAACGGCGCCGGAAAGTCCACGCTGATCAAGATCCTCACGGGCGTTCTGAGCCCTGACGGCGGCACCATTCTGCGGAACGGCCGCCCGGCTCACTACCGCTCCCCCGCCGAAGCGAGCCGGGACGGCGTCGCCGTGGTTCACCAGGAACTCAGCCTCGTTCGGCGCCTGAGTGCCGCGGAAAACCTCCACCTCGGGCGCCCGTACCCCAGGCGGGGGAAAACCCCCTTCGTCGACTGGGGGGCGCTTAACCGCGAGGCTGAGCAGGTTCTCTCGCGGCTTCAGCCGGGCATCCCGGTGGGAGTGCCGGTTGGCAGGCTCTCACCGACCCTTCAGACCCTGGTTGCCATTGCCCGAGCGCTCTCCCTGGAAGCATCCGTGCTCATCCTTGATGAACCGACGGCATCCCTAACGGACGAAGAGGTCAACCACCTCTTTTCGGTGCTGCGGCAGCTCCGTTCGCAGGGGTACAGCATCCTCTACGTCTCGCACCGGCTGAGCGAGGTCATGCAACTTTGCGACCGGGTGACGGTGCTGCGCGACGGCAGGGTGGTGGCGGCCCGCCCCACGGCCGAGCTCGACGGCCCCGAGCTGATCCGGCTCATGACCGGCCAGCGGCTGGGCGTCTCGCAGCCGGCACGCCGCCCTGCCACCTCAGGCGCCCCGGTGCTCGAAGTTCAGGGCCTGTGCGGGTACACAATCAAGGAGGTTTCCTTCACGCTTCGCAGGGGGGAAATCGCAGGACTTGCGGGCCTGACGGGGTCGGGCCGCTCGGAGCTACTGCGGCTGCTTGCCGGTGCGCAAAGGGCGCGCCGGGGCCGGATGCTCCTCGACGGGCGGCCTACCGTGATTCGTTCCCCCCAGGCGGCCCTCCGGCTGGGCGTGGCCCTTGTCCCGGAGGAACGCCGGGCTCAGGCCCTTGTGCCGGCCGCGTCGGTGCGGGAGAACATCAGCCTGGCTCACCTGGCTTCTTATGCCGTTGGGGGCTGGTGGCTGCGCTCCAGGGCCGAAGAACGGGCGGTTCGCGGGCTGGTGGAGCAGCTCAGCATCCGGATCGCGCGCCTTTCCCAGCCCATCGCGCAGCTCTCCGGGGGAAACCAGCAGAAAGCCGTCTTTGCCCGCTTTCTCATGCGCCCTCCAAAGGTGCTGCTTCTGGATGAGCCCACGCGGGGCGTTGACGTTGCGACGAAGTTCCAGATTTACGGGATCATTCGCGATCTGGCCGCCCGAGGCGCCGCAATCCTGATGGCCTCATCGGAACTCCCTGAACTCCTCATTCTGTCCGACCGGATTCTGGTGCTCCACGACGGCGAACTGGTGGCGACGATGGCCGCCGAAGGGGCCACCGAAGAGAGTCTGTCGGCGTTCATGTATGGGAGGCGATCCGCGTGACGAACGCGCCAGGTTCAGCCACACCAGGTTCGGCGACGCCCGGCGGGCCCGGCTCGGCCCCATCCGGCTTAGCGGGATCCGGTTCGGGCGCGCTCCGCAGCCGGCGTCCGCTCGGCCTGCGCACGGCCAGCTACGGGACGTTCCTGGGCTTCCTGGGGGTCGTAGCGCTTTTCTCGGCTCTGCGACCCGATGCTTTCCTTTCTGCCATCAACCTGCGCAACATCCTGGAGCAGGTGGCGATCCTGGCCATCCTCACGGCCACGATGACCATCGTCATGGTGGCCGGGGACTTTGACCTGTCGGTCGGCACGCTCGCCAGTCTGGCGGGGGTCGTTTCGGCGACGCTCCTGCTGGGGGGCGTGCCCGTCTTTGGCGCCGTCCTGGC
>JBFMCJ010000210.1 GCA_040754675.1 Bacillota bacterium | reverse complement strand
CGCCGCGGCGACCGCCCGCTGGATGGCGAGCCGCACCTTCGGGTCCCGCGCGCCGTCAGCCACCACCATCACCCCCTTCACGACCGGGTACCGCTCGGTGAGCACGACGGGCGTCTCCCGGCGGCCCTCGCTGTCCCGGATGATCGCGACCTGGCGCTGGACCCGGCGCTCGCCGGTGGCCTGGGAACGCGCGGCGTCCGGCCCCACGCCCGGCAGCGTCCGCTGCTCCACCGTCTCGTTGAACGCCACCACCTGCTCCGGGCCCTGCGCCCAGGTGATGAACACCTTGACGCTGCCCACCCCGTCCATGAGCCCCAGGATCGCTTCGAGTTCCCGCTCGACCTCCTCGCCGTACCCCGGCCGCTCGGGAGGCGGGGAGTTGAGCGTCGTGGCGGGCATCAGCGAAGGGGACGGGCGCGCTGCGGAAGGCCGGGCAGCTTCCTGCCTGGACGAGGAAGGCACGAACAGATCAGGCAACCCCATGAGGGCGATGCCAACGGCTGCGGCGGCAAGCAGCATGGCTGCCGTACGGGCCTGGGCCGGGGGCAGTTTCACGAGGCCCGCCCACCTGGCAAGCCATGCCTGAGCCTGCGGTTCGCCGGCCGCAGGGCGCCCCACCTCGAGATCGTTAACGCGTCGGCCCGTCACGTGCTGGCTGCCCCCTCGCTACGGTTCCACGTGAAGCTCCACCGCGTCTGCGCTCAAGCCCGCCACGGCGGCCAGATACGCCGGCAGCCTGTCCTCGGGAAGGGCCACCGCCGAGCGGCGGCGAGCCCTCACCACCAGCCGGACATCTCCGTCGTGGACGGGCCGCGGCTCAACCGCCAGCGCCTCGTACCCGGCACCCTCCAGGACCCGGCGAACGGCCCGCTCGGCTTTGCGAGCCACCAGTTCCATGGCTCGAGCTGTCATGGTCTCCTCCAGCCCCTCCCGGACCAGCGGCGCCGGCTCCGGCGCGCTCTCCCGGACACCGGCCGGACCGGAGGGCGCCTGCCAGCGGGCGGCGGCCTGGCTCCAGAGGGCGGCATCCTCCACCAGGCCCACCACCGGGCCCACCGCCGCGGCCAGGAGGGCCACGCCCATCACCGTGCGGACGGTGCCCCGGAGCGATCCGTGAGGGAGCAGCAGCGACGCCAGCGTGAACACCACCGCCATGGCCACGATTTCCTGAGCCCAGGCCAGCAGGCTGCTCCACATGCCGCGCCCCTCTTTCCTTCGCTCAGCGAACGACCCAGGGCAGCGTGGAGGCCCCCACCATGGCGCTGGTAGCCAGCATGAAGACCACCACCGTCGCCGCCAGGCTGGAGAGCAACAGCCCCATCGTGTCGCTCATCGCTTCGAGCGCTCCCGCCACCCTGGGGTCGCCCAAGGGCTCCAGCAGCGCCGAAGCCAGCCGGAACACGAAAACCACGGCGAGCAGCTTCACCACCGGCGCGAGCCCCGCCAGCACCACCGTCACGACCCCGGCAAGCCCGAGGCCACCGCGGATCAGGGCGCCGCCGCCCGCCACCACCTCCACCGCTTCGGAGACCATTCGTCCCACCACGGGGACGGTCGCGCCGGCCACGTACTTGGCGGTACGCAGCATGACCCCGTCGGCGACCGGCCCCAGAGCTCCCCGCACGGCCACGACGCCGAGGAGCACGGTCAGCGTAAGGCCCAGGACGACCAGCGCCGCATGCTGGATGAGGCCGGACAGGCGGGAGAGTGGGAAGTCGGTGGCGATCTGCCCCGTCACGGCGAGGCTTCCTCCCAGTACGAGCCCGGGCACCACGACGTTTTGAAGGAGTTGTCCGGAAGCGGTCAGCACGCCGAGCAGGATCGGGTGGAGGGCGGCGGTGGCAACCCCCACGCCGGACAGGGCTCCCAGCCCGCCAAGGGTGGGAAGGAGCGCCTGAGCGATGGCGGTCATCTGCTGCACGCTTCCCCCGATCATCCGGATCACGATGTTGAAGCTGTGGAGCCCGATGAGGATCATGGCCAGCATCACCACGGCCCGGGCGGCCTCCAGCACGGCGTCGCTGCCAATTCCTCGCCCGAGCTGCTGGAGAGCCGCGCCCAGCACGGCTAAGGCGAGAAGGCGGGCGAGCAGGTGCGCGTTGACGACCAGCTCGCGGACGAAGAGGGACGCAAGAGCCTGGAGCACCTCACCCGCCCCCGGCAGGCCCTCCTGGCCCATGCTCCGCAGGAACCGGCCCCAGTCCACGTTGAGCCGTGCCCTCAGCTCCTCGTCCACAAGGCCGTATAGCTCCTCCAGCCGGTCGAGGTCGACGTGCTCCAGGCCCGCCTCGTAGACCTCCCGGAGAAGCTCGGGAGCAGCCCCCTGCGAGCCGGCCGATTCCGGCCCGCCCTGCGGGGCCGGCGCCGCCAGCCCCCCGGCGGCAGAGGCTGCCAGAGCCAACACCACAGCCAGCAGGGCCCCAAGCAGCGTACGCCGGCCCTTCCCCGATGCGCCGTCCCTCATGGGAAGCAAAAGCACGTCCCCTTCTCTGCGCCTACCCCACCGCCGGCAACAGGCGCCACAGCGCGTCGAGCAAGGCCACGAAGACCGGCAGCGCGATCACCAGGATGACCACCTTGCCGACCAGCTCCACGGTCATGCCCAGCGAGTGCTGTCCGGCGTCCCTGCACAGCTCGGCGGCGAACCCCGCGATGTAGGCGATGGCCATGGCCCTCAGCACCACCCCGAGGTAGGCGCCGCTGGCCCCTGCCGCCCGGTTGAGCCGCCCGAAGGTGGAGACCACCTCCTGCAGCGGCCCGAGCGTGGCGCCCACCGCGAGGGCGGTGAAGGCCACCACCAGCGCCAGGGCGAGTTCAGGGACCCGGCCCCGCATCAGATGGAGCCAGATGGCCATCACCACGGCCACGCCGGCCACCCTGCCTACCAGTTCCACCCCTACCACCACCGGAAGACGGTCTCGACGTCCCGGAAGAGCTGCCCGATGAGCTGGATGATCCATAGGAGCACGATGATGACACCCGCCAGGCTCAGCATCTGCGCCTGTTCCTGACGGCCCGCCTGCGAGAGGAAGAGGTGGAGAATGGCGATGAGGATGCCCAGGCCGGCGATCCGGTAGATCAGGCTGATATCCACCTCAAAACCCCCCCTGCCGAAAGGAAGCGGCCCGCCGAAGGGCCTGACGGCTGCCGTCCGGGCGCTACAGCAGCATAATGCCCACTGCCAGCCCCACGGCCAGGCCGGAGAACCGGTAGAGCCGCTCCAACCGGTCCCGGTCCTGGCGCGCCTGCTCCAGTGCCAGGTCCACCCGGGCGATGGCGTCGTGGAACAGCGCCTCCTGGGTGGCCGCGTCCACCCTGCCGAAGTGCAGGCAGAACTCCTCCAGCACGGCCATGTCGCCGGGCGCGAGGAAGCACCGGTCCAAGAGTGCTCGCATGGCCTCCATCCACGCGTCCCCCGCCGCAAGGCCGGGGCCCTCTCTCAGCGCCCGGGATGCAAGCCGGCAGGCCTGCGCGAGCACTCCCCGACCGGCGCGCCCGGCCCGTTCGAACGCCTGGGCGGCGGGAAGGCGCGTGTGGGAGATCGCGGCCTGCATCACCGCCAGGGCCTGGCGGAGCTGTTCCAGGTCGTGGCAGCGGCCTGACAGCGCCCGGGCCCGCATCCACCCCACGCCCCCGAGCCCGGCACTGGTGAGCACCAGCCCCACCAGGTCGTTGAGCAGGGCTCATCCCTCCCCATCGCCGCAGGCACTCACCAGCTCTACGGTCCCGGGGCCGAGGCGGCGGCTCAGTACCACCAGCCGCTCGAACAGCCCCAGATCGAAGAGCGGAGCCAGGCCCGGCCGTCGCCGCGCGTGGGCCACGTCGAAGGCGTGGGCGGACGCGATGACGGTGCAGCCCGTATGCGCCGCGCGGGCCAGGGTTTCAGCGTCGCGGACCGTCCCGATCTCATCGGTGACCAGCGCCTCAGGGCCGAGCGCCCGCAGCGCCCAGTGGATCCCCTCCACCTTGGGGCACCCGTCCAGCACGTCGGTGCGAGGGCCGACGTCATGCTGCGGAACGCCCTGGAAGGTGCCGGCCAGCTCCGATCGTTCATCGACGATGACGACCTGGGCGCCATCCAGGCCCATCTCGGGAACCCCCCACGATGCCAGGCGCGCCAGATCCCGCAGGAGCGTCGTCTTGCCTGCCCCGGGCGGCGAGAGGACAAGGGTGCTGGCGAGCACCGACCGGCCCCCCCGGCGCCTGACCAGAAGGCGTGGCAGCACAGGCCGCGCCACGTCTGGAATGGCGCGGGCAATGCGAATGCAGGCGCTGGAGATGTCGGTGAGGGCGTGGATGGAGCTTTCCGGCCCTAGCACGGCCCGTCCGCCGAACCCGACCCGGTGCCCGCCGGGCAGCGTGAGGAAGCCCTGCCGGAGCTGCTCGCCCACCGCGTAGATGGATCCCCCGCAGATCCTGTCCACCAGCGCCTGAACGAGCCGCGCATCGGCGTGCAGGGCTCGCCCGGGGTCAGCCACGGCGCGGCCGCCGGCGTCCAGGAAGTGGGCCCCGTCGGCCGTGACCAGGAGGAGAGGGCGTTCGAGCCGGACGCGAAGCTCCACGGCCCGGGCGGCCATCTCCGCGCTCAGGCCCCGAACGGCCTGGGCGAGCACGTCCGGCAAAACCCCACTCAGAGCGGCCCGCCAGGCCGCGGGGTTTGCGGCAGGCCGGCCGTCGGCAGTCGCCCCCCGCACCATCACCGGCTCGTCCCTCCGGACCCGAACCCTATGCACGGGCGCGGGGGCTTATGCTTGTCTACCGGGACGGAGCGGGTTTCCAGGCCTTCATGAGTTCGGCGCCGCAGTACGGGCAGCGGATCGCGTCGGTGAAGTCGCCTACCTCGCCTTCAAGGAGCGCAACGGTGCGCCCGCACTCGCCGCACTCCACCTGCACCTGGCCCTGCTGCCCAGCGCCCTGGCGCTGCCTTCCGGCTTCCCCCCTCGGGGACTCCCCGGCGGGGAATAGATCCTCGAGTTCACCCAGGTCTTCGTCCAGGCCCCGCACGTAGGAGAGGAGCAAGCGGTGCCCTTTCCTGAGCCGCCGGATCTCCGCTTCGATCCTGGAGAGGCGCTGCAGCACACCGGTGCCGTCGACAGCCCGCCTCACGGGTAAAAGCAAAACGGCCCACCCCCTCGCGACACTTTGGCCCGAGGGGGAGGCCTTTATGCGCGCCAGGCCATGCGAGGTACCGGGCCCTACGCCCTCGATAGGTACTCTCCCGTCCGGGTGTCCACCTTGATGACGTCGCCGGTGTCGATGAAAAGTGGCACCTGCACCACAAGCCCCGTCTCGAGCTTCGCAGGCTTCGACCCGCCCTGCGCGGTGTCACCCCGTACACCCGGCTCCGTCTCGACCACCTTGAGTTCGACGTAGGTGGGCAGCTCCACCCCGATGGGGCGCCCCTCGTAGAACTGGATGAGGATGACGTCGTTCTCCTTGAGGTACTTGGGCGCATCCCCCAGGTACTCTTCCGGGACGGCGATCTGTTCGTAGTTACGGGTGTCCATGAAGTACCACTCGTTGCCGCTGTGGTACAGGTACTGCATCTCCCGGTTCTCCACGTGGGCCCGGTTGACCCGCTCGCCCGCCCTGAAGGTGCGGTCGATGACGTTGCCCGTCCTGACGTTCTTGAGCCGGGTGCGCACGAAGGCCGCACCCTTGCCCGGTTTCACGTGGAGGAACTCCACCACGCTCCAGACTTCGCCGTCCACCTCAATGGTCAATCCCGGCCGCAGATCGTTGACGGAGATCACGCCTGTATCCCTCTGCTTTCCGAACGCCTCAACCGCCCACCACGATTAACTCCTTGGGCGAAGCCGTCAGGACTTCGCACCCGTCCTCCGTGACCAGCACCAGGTCCTCGATGCGCACGCCGCCCCACCCGGGGATGTAAATACCCGGCTCGACGCTCGTGACCATTCCCGGCTGCAGCACCGTGTCCGAAATCCTGGAAAGGCGCGGGATGGGTTCGTGAACCTCCAGCCCCACCCCGTGTCCCAGCCCGTGCCCGAAATACTCGCCGAACCCGGCCTGCTCGATGACGGCTCGGGAGTCGCCGTCCACCTCCTTGCCCGTCCGGCCGGGCCGCACGGCCTGCACGCCCGCAGCCTGCGCGCGCCGCACCACTTCGTACACTTCCCGAGCGCGCGGCGGCACCTCGGGCCCGACGACCACGGTGCGAGTCATGTCCGAGTGGTAACCGTCGTAAACGCACCCGAAGTCCAGCACCACCAGGTCGCCTGGCTGAAGGGCCCGGTCGGTGGGGAAGGCGTGCGGCAGTGCCCCGTTGGGGCCCGACGCCACAATGCTGTCAAAGGCCAACCGCTCCGCCCCGTGCTCCCGCAGGAAGATCTCCAGCCGCCAGGCGACCTGCCTCTCCGTGACCCCGGCACGCAGTTCGCCGAGAATGTACTGAAACGCCTGGTCGGTGATGGCAATCGCCCGGCGCATCGCCGCAAGCTCCGAGGGCGACTTGACGGCCCGCAGCGCCTCTAGTTGCTGCTCCACCGGCACCCACGTGACGCCGGGGATCTCCTCCTGCCACCGGGTGGCCTGCCGGTAGGACATATGCTCGGATTCGAAGCCGACTTTCTTGAGGCCGTACTCCCCCATCACCTCGCGGAGCGTCTCCCAGACGTAGTCGGCGTGCTGGATGACCCGGTATCCGGCTGCCTGCCTCGACGCCTGCTCGGTGTAGCGGGAGTCCACCAGCAGCACGGGTTGCTGCGCGGGGTCCCGGCTCACCAGCACCACGCCCGCGCTCCCGGTGAAGCCGGTCAGGTAGCGGCGGTTGAACCGGTCCACCACCACGATGGCGTCCAGTTGAGCTTCGTCCAGCTTGCGGCGCAGGGCCGAAAGGCGCTCCTGAGTCTCGTGCAAAACGGCACCTCCGGGTTTTTCCATCTACGATGCTCCGCCTCTCTCTCCTCTCTGTCGCGCGGCCATCCGGACCACCGCGTGAAGGGCCAGGACATAGCCTTCGCCACCGAACCCCGCGATGACTCCAACGCAGGCCCCCGCCGTCACCAGGC
>JBFMCJ010000209.1 GCA_040754675.1 Bacillota bacterium | reverse complement strand
GAGCCGTCCTCCAGAGTTCTTCAAACGCTTGAAGACGTTGATCGACGACCTCAGAAGCTTCGGCTACAAGTTCGCTCAGGTCGATCAGGTCCGCGAGCAGTATGTCCGCCAGGTTTCGCACCACGTAAGGGTTGTCGAGCATGCCGAGGGTTTCCGCGGAAGGCTGGGGCAGGTGCTCATCGTGGTACTGGGGACCACATTCATCGTGAGCGCTTTTCTTCTGGCCCTCCCCGCAGCCGCGATGCCGGCTCTCGTCCGGCACGGTGCGGCTCTTGTGCTTGGGCTCATGACGGCTGCTCTGGTAATGCTCGCGCTTGCGGTCGTTGGCCTCTTCTCTTCCGAGTAGTCTGGGTCGTACCTGCCCTGCACGGCGTTCTCAGCCGCTTTTGGTGCTCAACGATCAGGAGTACACCATGCCGATCCGCCTCGTCATGCCCTGAGGGCTGCTCTGCGAGATCGAGGCGTACGCTCCTTTGCGCCAACATGCCCTCGACGGGAGTGTCGTCGACGATGAGTGATGCCGCCTCGCCACCTCGCCCCGCCTGGCCGCCGGCCAAAGATGAACTGGAGCGGTTGGTCGCCGCGCACGGCGAGCTGGGCGCGGCGCGCATCTACGGCGTGAGCCGGAGCACGCTGCGGTACCAGTGTGCGAGGCTGGGCGTACGATCGCCGCACCCCAGGGGGACGAGTCTGACGGTACGGCGGGGGAGAGGCGAGGGGCCAGCACCGCCACCAGCTCCACCCCAACCGTCACCCAGTCCGGCCTCGATGGCTGCAGCCCCACCTTCCCGTTCCAGCCGCGAATTGAGCTCCCTCCAGGCCGTGCTTGACACGATCCGAGAGATCGTGCCTCCCCTCGTCCGCCGCGACGTTCCCCTTTACTCCGTGCCCGTGGGCGACGGCGACCCCGAAGAGGCGGTGGCACTCGTCTCGGATCAGCAAATCGGCCAGTTTGTCGATCCCGCTCGTATGGGCGGCCTCGGGGCGTACTCCCGCGAGTTGTTCGAGCTTCGGGCGCAACGCTGGGCTCGCAAGATCATGCGGATCGCTCGGCTCCACCAGCGGGCCTATCCGATTCGCCGTTTGCATCTGTGGTTCTTGGGTGACAACACGGAGGGAGTGCTGGTGTATCGAGGTCAGGCGTGGCACGTGGACACGGAGAAACTGCAGCAGCTCATGTTCGGGGTGTACGTGTTCGCCCAGGCCATTACGTCCCTCTTGCAGGTGTTCGAGCGCATCGAGATCGCTGGGATCCTGGGCAACCATGGGCGCGAGGGTAAGCGGGGCGAGGCGCCGCTTACTGACAACAGCGACATCTTGTTCTACTACATCCTGAGCCTGCAGCTCGCGAACTATCGCGACCGCATCTCCTGGCACGTTCCCCCGGCTCACTGGACGATCCGCGAGGTGCTGGGGCACCGTTTCTTGCTCATCCACGGCGACGAGATCAAGTCGTCGCTGGCCTACGGGATCCCCTTCTACGGCGTGAACCGGGCGGATGCTGGATACACGAAGATGCTGGCGAGCATTCGGGAGTCCTACGAATACCTGGTGCTCGGTCACTTCCACAACGCCGGTGCCATCGACTCCCCGACGGGCGAGGAGATCGTGAACGGGTCGTGGGTAGGCGGTAACGAGTACTCCATGCGGGAGAAGCGGCTGGTGAACCGCCCTGTCCAGCACTTCTTCGGAGTGCACGCAAAGCAGGGTATCACCTGGCGCTACAAGCTGAATCTGTACGAGCCGGGCGACGAGAAGATCGTGCCGAGTCGCCTGTGGTGGCCCGAGTTCGGGACGATCCTGCCGAGGGAGGGTGAGCGCGCGGCATGATGGCCCATCTGCGCTACCTGCGCTATGTGCTTCGCCACAAGTGGTACGTGTTCGTGGCGTGCCTGCGGCTCGGAGTGCCTCTTCGCCGGGCCATCCTGCACGACTGGAGCAAGTTCTTGCCATCCGAGTGGTTCCCTTACATCGAGCACTTCTACGGGCCGAACTCGATCAAGCGTGATGCTACGGGATACTACAACGCCGCAGTGGTTGGGGGCTCATTTGACAAGGCGTGGCTGTCGCATGTCCGTCGCAATGGCCACCACTGGCAGCACTGGGCGATGGTCATGGACTATGGGCCGCCGAAGCTGCTGGAGATGCCCGAACCCGCCATCCGGGAGATGGTAGCCGATTGGGTCGGTGCCGGGCGCGCCCAGGGGACGCCCGACACGCTGCGCTGGTACGAGGCGCACAAGCATCAATTGCTCCTGGCACCACGAACTCGGGAACGGGTAGAGGAGCTGCTTCGCTGGATGTCTGAGCAGGAGTGGTGGCGCAGACCCGTTGAGGAGGCAGAAGCGAGGAGGCAGGCGGCATGAGCAAGGCCCCGCAGACGTTCGAGGAAGCGTTCGATCTGGTCGCCGTGGACGCGCTCGCCGAGGCAGTGCGCTACCAGTACGTGGCGCACATGTACGGCTTCGACCCGTGCCAGGAAGAGCACCTGCTCGACGCGCTGCCCGTCATGGCCTGGCTCCGTGTGCGCCTGTGGCCCGGCCGAGGCCTGCGGTCGTGGCTGCGCGCCTGCTTCTGGGAGCGCCACCCGAAGACTGACGCCATGTGGGCGCGGCTTGCCGGCCTGGCCCTGTCGGCTCTGTCGGTCGTGGACGGCAAGCGGCCGGAGGAGAGCCTGACAGCGCTGCGCGACCTGATGGCGTCGAAGCAGCGGGATTATTCTGCTGCGAATATCCTCGACTTTGGTCAGGTTGGCTGCGTCGTCCGGGCCAACGACAAGGTGCGGCGGCTGGAGAACCTGCTGACCCGGCGCCAAGCTCCCAGGCATGAGTCGGTACGCGGTTCCTGGGCCGACCTGACGAACTACGCGCTGATCGCGCGAATGGTGAGGCGAGGCTGGTTCACGCTCCCACTTGCCGAGGCGGGAGAGAACGGGGAGGCCGAGCGCAGTGCAGCATGACGCGAGCCAGGGTAGGCGGAAGTACCGGCTCAAGCCGGTCATCGTCGAGGCCGAGCAGTGGTGGCCGGACAAGCCAGTACCGGGCGTGTTGCCCACGAAGGGCAGCACGGACTCTCTTGACGTTGCTTTTGCCCAGGCGATGGCTAGGGGCCTTAAGAGCGCGGATGAATTCTGGACGTGTGGCTACATCAGGACGGCATTGGGCGCATGCCTGGTCATGCCGGGCGACTGGGTGGTGACGGAGCCGGACGGTTCGCGGAAGGTGCTGACGCCGGAGCAGTTCGAGGCTGCCTATGAGCCCGTCCCCGAGATCCCGCTTGAGGTACTGGCAGGCCCGAAGGACGACCGCGTTGTGCGACTGGTCTGCCGCGCTGTTTGAGGTAGCGGGTATGACGGACGAGGGCTCGGAGCGTATCCTTCGTCGGGTGCGGGGGCGGCTGGAAGGGGAGAAGCACCGTGCAGCCTGAGCACCTTCCACCCCTGCGCCGCGAGGTGGCCTACGTCTCAGGCCCGTACCGCGCCGCAACCCCCCCCGGCATCTGGGCCAACATCATGCGGGCCCGCGACGTGGCGATGGATCTGTGGCGGATGGGCTACATCGCCATCTGCCCCCACCTGAACACCATGCTCTTCGACGGCATCAGAGAGGACGCCGACTGGCTCGCGGGTGACCTAGAGATCCTGCGCCGCTGCGACCTCGTCGTCCTCGTCCCGGGCTGGCGGGAGTCCGCCGGCGCCCGAGCGGAGGTGGAAGAGGCGCGGCGACGGGGGATACCCGTGTACGAGTGGGGCCGGGGGAACTCGAGCTCCTGGGGGATGAGGTGCATGCCCAAGCCGCGTAAGTGGAAGCGGGGCCGGTCGAAAAAGGCTAGGGCTGGCTGCTTGATGTGCAAGCCCTGGAAGGGGAACGGCATGAACTGGCCCGACCGGCAGGAGATGGTCTGGCGTGCGAAGGCCTGAGATGAGCTACGCGGCGCGACTGCGGCCCTGGCCGCGTGATGGGTCGGCCAGAATGCAGGATATGACGCGTCATATTTCGCCGAACCGAGCCACGACGGGCTTTGCGGGCGCTCGATGCCCCCGCCATGCGCGTAAGTACGTGCGGCGCACATAGGTCTGCGAGCCGCACGTATAGAGCGCACGTACATCCCGGGTCTAGGCCGCCTGCCCGCCCCGGGAGGTCGACCACCCGGATGAGCTCGAGCGTGGTTTAGATCTCTCCCCGCTTGCCCTCCGCCCGAGCGAGTGCCTCTGTCTCCGAGGCGGCTCCCCCTGTAGGCTCGCCCGTATTATGCGCAGGCTGAATCGCCTTCGCCCTGCGCCGAGCGACGGACATGCGTCCAAGGATGTAGACAAAGGGGGCGATGATTGCGGCTGCGATCAAGTAGCCTAATCCTGTTGCCGCAGGGTGGCCAGTTTGCGCTAGCGCGGTATAGGCCCGTATGGCCACAAAGGTGACGGCGAGCCAAGCCGTGAGAAATGGCTCGTTCCTAAGCACGGCCAGAAGTTGTTCGATGGTCATGGATAGGCTCGTTCCAGTAGCTCGGAGTCCAGATGTGAGGCTTGCTGAAATACTGGAAATGGGCGAAGGCGAAAAACGAAACTGCTCCGATTGCTCCGATGGCTGGCGTGATTCCGTACAGCGTCCTACCGAGCCCGGAAGCCAATCCTGCGGCTCCAAAGATGGCTCCCGTCATCCACAGGAAAATGACGGCTACCTTCGCCTCCCACACGAATCCACGAAACAGGTTCCAATACGTATCCCGCTTCATAGCCCTGCTGGTCCCATCCGCGGCACTGGTCACGGCGTCGGGGTTCGTGATCAGTTCTAGGAGACGGCGGATCAGCTGCTGAAAATCCTGAACTGCCTTTCGGGTTTGCGGCGACAAGTACATTCCGCGCTCTGCAAGGAATTGTTCGAACCGACCATCCATGCGTTCAAGGATCGGCACTGTGTCCGATAGTTGCGACCTTTTCTCCCATGGCGTTTTTTCGACGGCAGCTATCCACGCTGAGATATGGCGAGAAAACACCAGAAGATCGTACTGCAGGCGTGCCTCTTCGATGCTTTCCGACAGTTTGGCAAGTTGAATCTCCCAAAACCTCAATGCGGGCACGCGGAAAAAAGGCAGCCAGAACGCATACGCCACCGCGCTGGCAACAGGCGTCATTTTTGTCACCTCCTGTAACGACGGTAACCCCTATCCTAGTTCCGCCACTATCATACCACCCTGGCGGTGGATGTTCCTGCCATGTCTGTCGTTACGAACCACCGCAGTACAGGAATCGTCACAAGAGGGCATGGGTTGCAGCCCGCAGGCAGTGTCCCCCTGGAGGCGGCCATCCGCCGCGAGCTCGAGGCCGCCGCCCTCACCCGGCCGCTGCCTGTTCCGGCCGCCACTCCGCGAGCACCCGGCCGTCCCGGTCGAGCACACGGATTTCCTGCGCGGTGTGGGCGGAGTGCAGCCTCCGCACGTACCGCGCCCCGCCCCAGCTCGCGAGTCTGTCCGGGGTGATGACGAGGTAGAGCTCGCCGCGCCGGATGGCGTGCTCCGGCCGGCCGCAGGAGCCGTATGTGGCGTAGGGAAGTTGCCTTCTACCCCACAGCGTCCCCGGATTGCCCCTCCGCCTGAGTGTCGAATAGTTTCTTCCGCGCGGCCTCCTTGCTTTCCGCCATTTCCACGATGGCGCTCAGCATGCGTTGCCGCTCGTGGCGCGCCACGTACCAATCGCGAACCAACATCTCGACGAGGGCCAGGAGCTGCTCAGCTTCGTGAGGTTCCACGTCGATGATCAGGTTCACGTCCTTCTCCATGTGGGCCCCGATGTTGCCGACTTTGCGAACCGCGTCTATGGCTTGCCAAGTTAACGGATCGACCTTGTCCTGGATGGCCCTGATCTCATCGATCAGTCGGTCGCGGCTCACCTCCCAGAAGTCCCGGATAATCCCCTGGAGACAGCGCCGTGCAAGAGTGGCCGCGGCTTTCGGGCTCAGTTCTTTGATGGCGTGCGCTTCCAAATAGTCCTCGCGAACCGCTTGGGGAACGTAATCCGGTAAAGGGGCCGCGTCAGGCTGTGGAACCAGTTTCCACTTACGGGGATCATCTGCCGACCCCACCTTTGCCATCATGGCGGTCAGGGTGAACTTCCGACATGCATCGTTCGGGCACACAATGTAGTCGATTAGCAGGACATGATGGCCGTCGGCGCTGGGCAGATCGAGGTCGAGATGCCACCTCTTGCTATCGCGCTCGCGAATCGTGGCATAGGACTTGCAGAACGGGCATTGCCAACTCCCCGACGCCGAAAGCACCCCATTTCACCCCCGAGTAGGCGCTATCGCGAATGCCAAGCAACCAGTCGTCCGGTTGCGTCGCGCAGTTCCGCCGGCTCGCCCTGATTGTTCCAGACGTTCGCCCTCGTCCAGACGAGCACCCCTGGCCCCGATGTCGCGCCCGGCCCCGACCGGACGACGACCTGCCCACCGGGCCGGAGCACCGTGCCCGCCGGGAACGTGAACCGCTGGTTGCCCGTCACGCTGACGAGCACCCAGCCCGACAGATCCACAGGCTTCGTGCCCTCGTTGACGAGGACGACCTCCTCCGCCACGAGGTCAACGCTCGCTATCCGAACCCCGCCGGTCCCTGGGGCGGCGGGTGGCGACTCGGCCCACAGGCCCCGGCCGGCCTCGCGGGCCTCCCGCTGCAGCCAGCTCGACGTGTCGGACGTTGGGCGGGATCGTGAGCAGCTGCGCCCATCCGGCCCGCAGGAGTTCAGCGTTGATCATCCGGCCGTCGGCCAGGTAGACGTACGCGAGCAGTCGGCCGTACCGGTCGCGCTGCTCGACATCGAGCTCGAGACTCACGCGGGTACCGGGCGGGAGCAGCGCTTTTGTGTACGCGCTCGCCTCGGGCCCGCCGGGCTCGAGGCCAACCGTGGGGTGGACCGTCTCCGGCGTGTCGGCCCCGATGAGCCGTACCGTCTCCTCGCGGCCATCGAGGCGTACGACGAGGGTGTCACCGTCGACGACACGGACAACGGTGGCGAGCAGGTGGGCAGGTGAGGGGGCGGCAAAGGCGGCGAGGGAGGCAA
>JBFMCJ010000208.1 GCA_040754675.1 Bacillota bacterium | reverse complement strand
CGGCTGCACGACTGGGCCGAAACGCACCTGGACGAGTCGATGTTTGCTCCGCTGTTTGACGCCCGCACGGGAAGGCCGTCGGTGAGTCCCGTCCATACGTTTCTCGCGCTGTTGGTCCAGATGGAGAAGGGCTACTCGGACCGGGAGATGGAAGAGACCTCGCGGTTCGATGACCGGGTGAAGCTGGCGATTTTGGCAGGGCGGGACTTTGAGGGGATCGATGCGGTGACCCTTTGCGATCACCGCCGGCGGTTCTTGCAGCATGGCATCGGCGAGCTCATGCTGGAGGCGACGCTGGCTTCGGCGAAGGAGGCCGGGCTTTTTTCGCCGGAGCGCTCCCAGATCGTCGATTCGTTCTTGATCCACGGCGGGGCGGCCGTGCAGGACACCTACACCCTGATCCGCAAAGCCATCCTGCGGGTCCTGGCGGTGGCCCGGATGCACGAGCTGGAGGTCGAGCTTTCCCCCGTACTCAAGCGCACCGATTACGCCCAGCCGGGCAAGCCCAAGATTGACTGGGAGGACCCGGAGGCCAGGCGTGCGCTTCTGCAGGAGCTGGTCGACGATGCGCTGGCGTTGGTGGCCAAGGCGCGGGCGCTGCCGAAGCTGCCGGAGGATCTTCGGGCCATGGTGGACCTGCTGGAGCGGGTGGCCACCCAGGACATCGAGCGGGATCCCGACGGCACGGTGCGCCTGAAGCGGGGGGTGGCCAAAGACCGGGTCATCTCGGTGGTCGACCCCGAGATGCGCCATGGCCACAAGACGGCATCCAACCGGGCCGACGGCTACAAGGCCCACGTCATGACGGGCGGGACGCAGCACCAGCTCGTAACCGCCGTCGAGGTGACACCCGCCAATGCGCCCGACGATGCGAAGCTCGAGGCGATGCTGGAAACGCAGGACCAGCAGGGCCACCGGCCGGAGGAGGTGCTGGGCGACTCGGCCTACTTCGACGTGGCGCGAAGCGAGCGCCAGGCCGAAAAGGGCACGCAGATCGTGGCCAAAGCGCCGCCGGCGGTCAACCGGGAGGGGTACTTCTCGAAGGAGGCGTTCGCCTTCGATGCCGAAGCCGGCACGCTCACCTGTCCGGGCGAGCAGACGGTCCGCTTCGACCCGGGCCGGCTGCAGGCCCACAAGGAGTTCGTGGTGAGCTTTCCGGCCGAGGCCTGCGGGGCCTGTCCGCTCAAGGCCCGCTGCACGCCGGCAGCGGCGCGTCAGGTCACGATGCATCCCTACGAGGCGGCGCTGCGGGAGGCCCGGGCGATCCAGAAGACGCCGGCCTTCCGGGCGCGCTACCGGCTGCGGGCCCGCATCGAGCGCATCGTGCGGCTGCTCAAGACCCACGGCGCCCGAAAGGCACGCTATTGGGGCCGGATCAAGGTGCGCTTCCAGCTCCTGCTCGCGGCGGTCAACCACAACGTCAAGGAAGTGATGGCCGCCGGGCCACCCGTGGGGGAGGTCTGCCCTGCATGAGGGAAAAGATGGCAATAAAGGAAGCGATAAGGGAAAATAAGGCCTGGAAAGGTGCCTCGAAGGCTGTCGCGCCTCCTTTGGAACCCCCCACTGGATGAGGATGGATCCCACTGGATGCCTCCTTGTCCTTTCAAATCCCTGATCAAGCCCCTGCTTCAACAGGAAACCGAGCAGTCTCCTAGACGCCCCGTTTTACAGGAAGCATGTTTAACGTGGCCTGAGGCCTATAGGGGAGGGAATGGCGGTAGTTGTGCCACGCCTGTCAATGAGCGCACCGGAAATTGACGAGTCTGATGAGCAGGCTGTTTTGGATGTTCTGCGGTCCGGACGACTTGCCCTGGGACCCAAAGCAGCGGAGTTTGAGCACGCCATTGCGGAATACGTCGGTGTTCGCCATGCCGTATCGGTGAGTTCAGGTACCGCGGCCCTTCACTTGACTGTAAAAGCGCTGGGTATCGGACCTGGGGATGAAGTCATCGTCCCGTCGTTTACCTTCGCAGCGAGTGCGAACGTTTTGCTGTACGAGGGCGCCACACCCGTCTTCGCCGATGTGGAGCCCGAGACCTACAACATCGACCCATCCGACGTAGAGCGAAAGATCAGCCCCCGGACGAAGGCCGTCCTGGCAGTCGACGTTTTCGGGCACCCTGCGGAGTGGGACGCCATTCTTGAGGTTGCCGGCGGCTATGGCTTGCGAGTCATCGACGACTCTTGCGAAGCACTCGGGGCCCAGTATAAGGGACGCATGCTCGGGCAATTCGGTGATGCAGCCGCCTTTGCGTTCTATCCGAACAAGCAGATCACGACCGGCGAAGGGGGAGTCATCGTTACTAACAGCGACAGCATAGCCGAGTTAGCCAGGAGCCTCCGGAATCAGGGCCGGGGTGAAATGGGTGCGTGGCTTGAGCATGAACGGCTCGGCTACAACTACCGCATGGACGAGATGAGCGCCGCACTAGGTCTCTCACAGCTTCGCCGAATCGAGCAGTTTCTTGAGAAGCGAGCACGTGTGGCAGCTTGGTACACCGAGAGGCTACGAGAGGTTTCCGGAGTCCGTCCGCCCGTAGTCAAACCCCACGTGAGAATGAGCTGGTTCGTGTACGTGGCAACCCTGGAGGAGGACCTGGATCGGGAGCCGGTCATGAAGGCCATGGAGGCGGAGGGCATCCCGACCCGAGGCTACTTCTCCCCCGTGCACCTCCAGCCGTACATCCGGGAGCGGTTTGGGTATCGGAGTGGGGAGCTACCGGTAACCGAATCCGTCGCGAGAAGGACCATCGCGTTGCCCTTTCACAACAACCTGACCCTGGATGAGGTGGAGCTTGTGGTGGATACCCTTAGGCGTGCCATTGAGGGAGTTGGATGATGCAGTGGAAGTTGATTACGTCGTTAGGCGCAGGAAGCGACATTTCGTACCGAGAAGGCGCTAGCGGTCTGGCGTGTATGCGGCAGGAAGGGGGTGTAAGGGATGACGGCGAAGGCACGGAGGATAGCGGCGCTTGCTCTACTCGACGCAGTGGCGGTCGCCATTTCCTTAGTGGCAAGCTATGCCCTGCGCTTTGACGGAGAGATTCCGGCACGCTATGCAGCGCAAATCCCATGGGCGGGCGCGGTAGCCGTGACCGTGCGGCTTGGGCTTTTAGCTGTCATGGGGCTCTACGGCAGGGTGTGGGCTTACGCGAGTCTGCCCGAGCTTTTCACCATTGCGTCGGCCACGGGGATGGGCACCGTGGGCATGTGGCTTCTCAATGTGTTCTACCGCCCCTTCGTGGTCCCGAGAAGCGTGATTATCGTTGAATGGTTGCTGAGCACCGCAGCGATCGGTGGCATCCGTATTCTGCTGCGGGTTCGGGCGAACTGGATAAAAGCTCGGTTGGCGGAGGGTCATGCGTACAATGGAGAGTCACAGCGGAGGCTATTAATCGTGGGCGCGGGCGACGCCGGCGCCATGGCCGTTCGGGAGATCCAGCACAGCACGACGTGGCAAATTGTCGGGTTCATCGACGACGATCCGGGTAAGTGGGGAAACCGGGTATATGGCCTCCCGGTGCTTGGGGGCCGCCGACGCATTCCGGAGGTGGTCAAACGGTACGGCGTCACGGAGATCCTCATTGCCATGCCGTCCGTCTCCCGGCAAGTCATCCGCGAGCTAGTGGACGTCTGCCAGGCCACGAAAGTACCGGTTCGCACCCTTCCGGCGCTTTATGAGCTGATCGACGGGCGGGTAACAGTCAACAGCATCCGGGAGATCCGGATCGAAGACCTGCTCGGCAGGGAGCCTGTGCAGGTGGACGTGGAAGGCATTGCCGCGTACCTTCGGGGCAAGCGGGTCCTCGTCACGGGAGCGGGCGGGTCCATCGGCAGCGAGATTTGCCGGCAGGTGGCCCGCTTTGGCCCGGATCAGGTCGTGATGATCGGGCGGGGCGAGGATAGCTTGGTGAGGGCTTTCCGTAAGCTAGCGCAACTCTACCCGAGTGTGGCCTGGAAGCATCAGGTGGTCAACATCTGGGACAGGGACGGGCTACTTGCGCTTTTTGAGGCCCTTTGCCCCCAGGTGGTCTTCCATGCCGCAGCACACAAGCACGTACCCGCGATGGAAGATGCTCCGAGGGAGGCCACCATCAACAACGTCTTCGGCACGCTGCACGTCTTGGAAGCGTGCGAAGCAGCCGGCGTGGAGCGCTGCGTCGTCATCTCCACCGACAAGGCGGCCGATCCCGTCAGCGCCATGGGGGCAAGTAAGCGGGTAGGGGAGTTGCTCGTGCAAGTGGCAGCCCGGGGTCAGCTTACCGAGCTGGTAGATGTCCGAGATCTGTTAGGCCCCGGGTGGCCTGTGGGCGACGGTGTGGGGAAGTCTATCGGGCGACTTGTGCCCGCGTTTCGTGAGGCGGCAGCAACCACGGATTCCTCGACCCACGGGGAGCGACCCATTTACGTAGCCGTACGTTTTGGCAACGTGCTGGGCAGCCGGGGAAGCGTCGTGGAAGTCTTCCGGGAAGCGCTGGCGGAAGGGCGGGATCTCGAAGTCACCCATCCTGACATGCGGCGGTACTTCATGACCGTCCAGGAGGCGGTGGCGCTCGTCATCCAGGCCGGCGGGATGGGTTCAGGCGGCGAGGTCTTTGTCCTGGATATGGGGGAACCGGTCCGGGTAGTCGATCTAGCCCGGGACATGATCCGCCTGTCTGGCTTGCAGCCCGATGTGGATGTCAGGATCCGGTTTACGAACCCCCGCCCGGGTGAAAAGCTGACCGAACAGCTCATCGGCGACGGAGAGCGGGTTGTACCCACCGCACATCCGAAGGTGTTCCGGATCGAGGGACCATCGGTCGACGCGGACACCTTGGCCTTCCAAATCCGTCGACTTGGTGAGGCCATCCAACGACGGGCCACCAAGGAGGAGCTTCGCCAGGCGCTTCTCGATGCGGCCCGATTGCCTGTAAAACAGGTGACCGTAAAGGGCGGGACCCCTGTGTCGGCGCCTGATGGGATGGACCGCCTGTAGGGGCTGGCGCTAAGGGGGTACGCAAGGCTATGGACGGGCATAAGCCGCCTCCGGGATGGCAGGATGGCGATGCGAGAGGCAAGGGGTCCGTGTCGGGTCTCGATCCGGCACGTACGAGGCAGGCGGATGATGATGACCCGTTGCGGGGCGCCCATGGGATCTTGACCTGGATGGCCATCGCGATCCTCTTCTGGCTGATTGTGGGAGGAGTCGTCTGGGTGGCTCTGCGTCGATCTCCGAAAGGCAGCAGCTCGGAACCGGCTTACCGTCGTGCAAGCTGACACCGGACCGACGCTGCCACAGGATTTACCGGAGGAAGGAGAGAGTGTTTCATGGCGGGCACCTTTCGCATGCGTGAGCAAGCCCGCCGAGCGATCCGGAGCCGGCTGGTCTTGCAACGCATCCAGGGGCGCCAACAAGCCTTACGCCGCCATTGGTACCGGCTCTCGAGGGTAGAAGTGGGCAGGGAACTGGTGGCCATCGGACGAGAGCTCTTGGTGGCTCTGCCGCTGTTGTTTCCCCGATCTCTTGATTCGGGTGGGAAGACGGCAAGCACCAACGGGCGAAGGGAGCCTTTGCGCAACGGGCACCAAGGGGGAGTACCGAAGATTGCTCCTGTTGGTCGTGCCCGGAGCATGCCAGGGCTTTCGAATGGCCGAAATAGGAGCAATCGGTTCCCTCGGATCGAAAGCCTGGAGGAGAAGGCATGGGACGAGCTGGTGAATACCGGCGAGTGTGTCCTCGACGAGCTGGAGTGGATAGTCAGGGACCTGGAAGAGGGGCAGCTACGGGCGGAAGCGTTGTGGTGAGAGGGAGCATTGCTTCTGGCAGACGGGTGCCGGAACCCAAGGAAGACGGCCTCGCGGTGGCCGATCCCAAGAAGCCAGGGCCAGGTCGGAGCTCACTGCTCCTGCGCGCGACCATCGAAGGGTACTCAGGAGACACCGATCCAGCCCACCAGGTGCTCCAGGAATGGAGCGTCACGGCCGAAGTCCTCTGGTACGATGATGAATGGGAAGGCTCTGAGCAGGCCGGGGAAGCAAGAGGGTACCTCATCGACCTGGCGGAGTTGATGAACCACCCGCCCAAGGGCCTGTCATTGTTGCACATCCTCGACGACGAGCACCAGGACCTGGGGGAGCTGTATGAGGTCTTCATCGATCCAGAGACCCAACACTTGCGGGAAGACCTTTTTCCGGACTCATTCACAAGCCGAATGATCTACGTCGAGCGCCTGTACGTGGAACCCAAGTGGCGCGGCCAGAAAATCGGGTGGGTGATCGCGGCCCACGTTTCCCATCTCATCGGCCGCAATAACGCCTTGGTGGTAGTGATCCCCAGGCCGCTTGACGTACCAGGGAAGGATCCACGGTTCGAGAAGCTGAGCCCCAGTTTGCAGCGTTATTATGAAGGTTTAGGCTTTCGGCAAGCGTTGAACAGCCAGTTTTGGTGGGCGGATCCGCAGTTCAAGCCGGTGGGCGACAGGTTCTTCCAAGGGAGAACCAGAGTACTGTATCGCTACGGACAAACGCCGACCACTAATGGAGCTCAACCTTGAGGAGGCTCTCACTAACAACGTGCTTGGCATGCCCCACCTCATGGAGGCGGCAGCGGCCAGGGAGTTCGACGGGGTGACTGCCAGCGCCAGCCGGGGACGCCCAACTGCGGCACGGCGGGTTCTCACGTAGACGGTGGGAAGGCGGACGGTGCAGAAGCGGCCCGGACGGGGTGCAAGACCCGGGTCGTGGCGGCTCGCTTTGGGAACGTGATTGGCAGCCTTGCCAGCGTAGTGCAGATCCTCACAAGCGGCAGATTTGCCGAGGGCGGGCCGGTGACGGTGACCGACCCGGAGATGCGGAGGTTCTTCGTGACCATCCCCGAGGCGGTGCAGTTGGCCATCCAGGCGGGAGCGCTGGGGGAGGACGTCTTCGTGCTGCACATGGGGGAGCCGGTGCGGCTCCTGGACCTGGCCCGGGACATGGTGCGCCTCTCCGGGTTCGAACCGGACGTGGATATCCCCATCCGCATCGTAGGGGCGAGGCCCGAGGAGAAGCTGGCGGAGACGCTGGTGGCG
>JBFMCJ010000207.1 GCA_040754675.1 Bacillota bacterium | reverse complement strand
GCTGCCAGGAGCGCGGAGGTATAGGGATGCTCGGGGCAGCCGAGGACCTGGGTGGCCGGGCCCGACTCCACCACCTGTCCCCCGTACATCACCACCACCCGGCAGTCCAGGGCGGCCGCGGCCCGGAGGTCGTGGGTCACGAGGAGCAGGGCCAGGCCCAGCTCACGCTGTAGCCGGCCCAGCAGGTCCAGGATCTGGAACCGCAGCGTGGCGTCCAGGGCCGTGGTGGGCTCGTCGGCGACGAGGAGCCTGGGCGAGCGCGCCAGCGCCATGGCGATGAGGACCCGCTGCCGCAGGCCGCCGCTCAGTTCGTGCGGGTACTGGCGCAGCCGGGCCGAGGGATCGGGTATGCCCACCAGGGCAAGGAGCTCGGCGGCCCGCTGGCGGACCTGCGCCCTGGGCTTTCGCCGCCGCGGGTCGATGGCTTCCGCCACCTGCCGGCCCACCGTCAAGAACGGGTTCAGCGAGGAAAGGGCGTCCTGGGGCACCAGCGCTATGGCGGCTCCCCGTAGCCCCTCCAAGGCGGGCTCCGGGAGGGCCAGGAGATCCTGCCCGTCCAGGTGCACGCTCCCCCGCACGATGCGCCCGCCCGGCGGGAGGAGCCGGAGCACCGTCAGGGCGAGCGTGCTCTTCCCGCACCCGGATTCGCCTACCAGGGCCACGGTCTCTCCCGGCGCCATCTCCAACGAGACGCCGTCCAGGGCCAGGAATTCCCGGGCTTGCGGCTCGATCCCCCGCTCCGCTGCCGGACGGCCGGTGCGGGTTCCCCGAAGGGCGAAGCCTCCCGGGCGCCGGTACGCCACGGTCAGGTCTTGCACCCGGAGAAGCGGCCCCGGAGGGGTCCCACGCGGGGCCGACGCTGCGGCGCGTTCTCGGAGCTCTGGGAGGATACGGGCCATCAGTGCTGGGCCCCCCTGCGCTGCGGGTCCCAGGCGTCCCGGAGGCCCTCGCCGAGGAGCGTGAACCCGAGCACCGCCAGCATGATCGCCAGGCTGGGCCAGAAGAGGAGGTGCGGGTGGGTGCGAAAGTACGGGCGGGCCTCGTTGACCATCATCCCCCACTCGGGAGTCGGGGGCTGGACCCCCAACCCCAGCAGCGACAGGGAGGAGATCGACATCAAAAACCAGCTCATGTCGAGCGCCGCCACCACGGCGACGTGGGGGAGCACCCCGGGCACGATGTGGCGGAGCACGATGGCCAGGGCCGACAGGCCGGAGACGCGTGCCGCCAGGACATACTCCTGCTCGCGCAGCGACAGGGTGAGGCCGCGTACGAGGCGGGCCTGCGGCACCCAGGAGACGGCCGCCATGGCCAGCACCAGCCCCGACGGCCCCGGGCCCACGACGCCAACCAGGACGAGCCCCAGGATGCGGCCCGGAAACGCCCGGATCAGGTCCGCCAGGCGCATCAGGAGCCCGTCCACCCACCCGCCGAAGTACCCCGCGACCGTTCCCACCGTGAGGCCGAGCCCCAGGGTGATGGCGGCCACGGCTCCGGCCGCCCCGAGGGACTGGCGGCCCCCGTAGAGGAGGCGGGCGAAGAGATCCCGGCCGAGGGGATCCGTCCCCAGCGGGTGGCCTTGACCCGGGGGAAGCAGGCGGGCGGCGATGTCGCCGTCGGTGGGGTCTGCGGCAGCGAGCCAGGGGGCGAGGACGGCGGCCAGCACCAGGCCGACAACGAGGGTTCCGCCGGCAGCGGCGGGGGCCATGTGCGCCAGCCACGCGCCGGCCTGCCGGCCAGCCCGAGCCACCGGGCTAGCGCCCGGCGACACCGCTTCCCCCTCCCTCCAGCGCGATGCGGGGATCCAGAAGCGGGTAAAGCAGGTCCACCGCGAGGTTCACCAGCACCACCAGCGCGGCCATGACCAGGGCGTAGCCCTGAAGCACCGGAAGGTCTCGGGCTCCCACCGCCCGGATGGCCAGCTGCCCCACCCCCGGCCAGCCGAAGATGGCCTCTACGATCACCGAGCCGCCCAGGAGGAAGCCCGTTGCGTTCCCGAGGGAGGTAGCGACGGGCACCAGCGCCGCCCGCAGGGCATGGCGCACCAGGACGGCTCTCCTTGCCAGCCCCCGGGCCCGGGCGGCCAGGATGAACGGCTCCCGGAGCGCTTCCAGGATGCCTGCCCGCAGCAGCCGCGCCTGGCTGGCGCCCAGGCCCGGCCCCAGCACGAGGGCAGGTAGCACGACGTGCCGCCACGTGCCGGCGCCGGTCAGCGGGAGCACGGGCCAGCGAACCGCCAGGAAATACAGGAGCACGAACCCCAGCACGAAGTCCGGCGTGCACTTCAGAAGGAGGGTGACGCCCAGGGTGAGACGGTCCCCCGGGCTGCCGGGGCGGGCGGCTGCCCACGTGCCGAGGCCCACCGCCACCACCACACCGATGCAGAGGGCGACGCCTGTCAGGGTCAATGTGGCCCGGAGCCGGTCGAGCAGCAGAGGGCCCACCGGCTCCCCCGTCTGCCATGACTCACCCAGGTCCAGGCGGATCACCCGCCCGAGCCAGCGCAGGTACCGCAACGGGGCTGGGTCGTCGAGCCCCAGTTGGGCTCGCAGGGCCGCCACCACCTCCGGGGTGGGCTGCCCGCCGCGGCGCAAGATGAGCTCCTCCGCCACGTCGCCGGGGATGAGCCCGGTGAGCAGGAACGTCAGGAGGGTGACGCCCAGCAGCACGGCCGGAAGGGCCAGGAGCCGCCGGAGGGCGTGTCCCAGGGCTGCGGGCACCGCGATTCACCCTCCGGCCGCCCGCCGCGAAACCTTCCAGAGGAGCCGCAGCGGGTCCATGGTCCCGGCGAACTCCCACCCCTCTACGTCCGCCCGGATGACGGTCACCCGGGCCGGGTGGTGCAGGTAGGCCCCGGGGAGGGTATCCATGATGCGGATCTGGATCCGGTCGTACAGTTGCTGGCGCTCGCTGCGGTCCAGGGTCGCCATGGACCGGGCGATGAGCCGATCCAGCTCGGGGTCCCGCAGCAGCGTGCCGCGGCCCCAGGAACTGTAGTACCAGATCAGGTAGTAGTACGGGTCGACCAGGTTCTTGCCGATGCTTCCCTGGGCCGCTGCCTGGAACTCCCCGCGCTTTTGCATATCCCGGATGATGGCCCCGTCGCGCATCTCCAGGCGGATGTCCATCCCCACCTGCCGGAGCTGGGTGCGCAGCGCTTCGGCCACGAGCTTCCAGTCCCGGGTGGGTTCGAAGAGGAGGGTGACCCGGAGAGGCTGACCGTCCCGTTCCCGGATGCCATCGCGATCCGCGTCTATCCAGCCGGCATCCTCCAGCAGGGCCCGGGCCCGGTCGGGGTCGTGGCGGTAGCCCTCGATGGCCGTGTTCGTCCAGGGGATGCTGGCGTCATAGCCGATCGGCCCCCGGGCCGGCACGGCGTAACCCTCCAGCACCCGACGGGTGATGGCCTCCCGGTCGATGGCGTAATTGAACGCCTGGCGGACCCGCAGGTCGTCGAAGGGCGGGCGGTGCAGGTTGAACCCGATCCACTCCAGGGCGCTACCCTCCGTGTTCACCAGCACGCGGAACCGTGCGTCCTGCTCCAGGCGACGGATCTCGTTGTGGGGAATGCCGTACCCGTCGGCCCCGATCACGTCGACCTCCCCGGCCTCCAACGCCAGGATCATGGTGATGGGGTCGGGGATATACTTGACCTCCACCTCTTTGAGGGGTGGCGCCTGGCGCCAGTGGTTCTCGTAACGGGTCAGTACCACGTGCTCGCGCGTGAAGCGGCGCACCTGGAAGGGGCCGGTGCCGATGGGCCGGAGGAGCTTGCCCTGGCCGTCGTAGGACTTCGGGCTCGGGATCACCGTGGAGAAGTTACCGACCACGCTGAGGAAGGGAGCGTGGGGCCGCTTGAGGCGGAAGGTGACGGTGTAGTCGTCCACGACCTGGATCTGGGGCTCGCCGAGCCTGCGCGCCTTGTCCGGGTCCTTCAGGTAGCGCTCGTAGGCCCAGGCCACGGCCCGTGCGTCGAACGGGGTGCCGTCGTGGAAGGTGACCCCCCGACGCAGGTAGAACGTCCAGCGCGTGCCGCTGGGGTCCGACTCCCACCGCTCAGCCAGGCCGGGCTCCAGCTTCCCGTCCGCCGTTTCGAGCAAGAGGGGCTCGTACACGATGGTCGCCAGGAGAGTATCCTCCCGCCCGGGTCCGAAAGGATCGACCCCGATGTAGTCGAGCCCGTGGCCGATAGCGATGCACAGGCGCTGGCCGCCCACGGCGCGCCCTGCAGCAACTCCCGCGGCCGCGTGGCCTTCGCGGCTGCCCGCCCCGGACACACCGGTCCTGCTCCCGGCGCCCACCGCGCGTCCACAGGCCGCCGCAGCGACGAGCCCCAGCACGAGAAGCACGAAGGTGAGTGGCTTCCTGTGGCCTTTCACTTGCCCCATTCCTCTCCCTTGTGAGCGAGTCTGCCGGGCTCGCAGGGGCGCAACGCGACGGCCTCGCCGTCGAGCCTGTCCACCCCGAGCGGTGCCAGGGGCAGCGGGCGCCGCGTCGCGGTGCCGCGCTCGGGGCGACCCGCCGGGACGTCCTCCGAGGCGGCCAGGACCGCCTCTGCCAGCCGGCGGTAAATCCGGGCCAGTTCGGAGTCGGGCGCCCCTTCCATGACCGTTACCCCCCTGTTCTCGCACTCCTGGACCAGCGGGTCCCGGGGGATGGTGGCCAGGAGTTCGGTGCCCAGGTCCTCCTGAGCCGCCCCGGCGACGATCTGCTCCTCGCCCGGGATTCCCCGGCGGTTCAGGATCAACCCCGCCAGCCGGGCATAACCCCGCCCCCGGAACTGGGCCACCGCCTGAGCGATGTTGTACGCCGCGTAGAGGGCCATCCGCTCGCCGGAGGTGACGATGAAGACCTCGCGGGCGTACCCCGCCCGGATCGGCATGGCGAAACCGCCGCAGACCACGTCGCCCAGGACGTCGTACAGCACCACGTCGGGGCGGTACACCTCGAAGGCACGGAGCGCGTCGAACTGCTCGAAGGCGGTGATGATCCCCCGCCCGGCGCAGCCCAAGCCCGGCGTGGGCCCGCCGGCTTCGATGCACAGAACCCCCTGGAAGCCCTCGTGGACGATGTCCGACAGGGCCAGGGTGCGTCGCGTCTTCAGTAGATCGAGCACCGTGACCACCCGGCGCCCGGTCAGGTACAGGGTCGAATCCGCCTTCGGGTCGCACCCCACCTGCATCACGCGCAGGCCCCGCTCCGCCAGGGCTGCGGCGAGGTTGGCGGCGGTGGTCGACTTGCCGATGCCGCCCTTGCCGTAGATGGCAATCCTCCGCATACGCCTTCCTCCGCTACTCGGGCCGTTGCCCTCTTGCCAGAGCTGCGAGCATGTCGTTTGCAAGCACCTGTGCCAGGTACCGGCTGCCCCGAGGGCCCACGAACGGCGTCCCATCGTGGAAGTGCATTCGGTCCCAGGACGGAAAGGAGGCCCGGACGTGCACGAGGGTCTGCGGAGCCAGCTGCTCGTCCTCGCTGCTACCCAGGAGGATATGGGGCTGCAGGTCGGCCAGGGCAGCCGCCAGCCCGTCCTCGCCGGGGGCCACCTGCACGCGGGCGGCGCCTGCCCCCTTTAGCCTCCGCACGGCGTCACCTGCGGGGTCATGCCCCGGGCCCAGGGGAGGCACGGGTAGGGCCACGAGCTCCACCGGCAGCCCCCACTCGCCGGCCAGCAACTGCGTCAGGCCCAGGGCGTAGTCGTATGGCGCGCAGATCGCCAGCCGCAGGTGGTGGTGCATCCCTCGCCAGGGGGAGAGCGTGCAAAAGTCGATCCGGTACCGGCGCAGGTCGCACTCCAGGGCCTCGCGCGCCGGGCCGACACCCAGCACCCCCGCCACCTCCTCCAGCCAGGTGCGCGTACCCTCGGCGCCGAAGGGCAGGCCGTACAGGTACGGGGTTCCGAAGCGCGCCTTCAGAACCTCCGCCGCTTCCAGCCCCACGTCGCGCACCACCAGGTTGAGGTGCGCGGCGCCGGCGCGGCGCAGCGCAGCGACGGAGGTGCCGGCGGAGAGGACGGTCCCCACCCGTACGCCGAGAAGGGCCAGCAGCCGCTCGATCTCCGCCCGGTCCGAGGCCCAGTTGAACGTTTCCCAGGTGGCCCCGATGAGGTTCACCACCGGGCCGCCCCGCCGTGCTGCTCCGTCCCCGGGGGCGGCCGGGCGTGACCGGGACGGGCCCTTTTCCACCACCTCCGCCGCAAGCACTGCCAGGGCTTCGGCCTCGCCCACGGTGTACGGTCCGCGGTACCCCCCGCCGGCGAAGCTCACGATGCGTGCCCGCACCTGGGGCGCAAGCTCCCGCGCGAGAGCGACCGGGTCGGCACCCATGAGCCCGCCCACGGTGACGTTCACCAGAGCGATGACCTCCGGGCGGTAGACCCGGTCCACCTCCAGTACGGCTTGGGCCAGCCGGTCTTCGCCGCCGAGGCCGACGTCGGCCTCCTCGAACCCGGCTGAAAAGAGGGGCAGGGGCCACCTTGCCGGCTGCAGGTCCCGGAGCCCGAGGTAGTCGTAGAAGCTGCACCCGGACGCTCCGTGGCCGACGATCCGGACACCTTCGACCCCGGCCAGGGCCCAGACGACCCCCAGGTAGTCCGTGGGCTGGGGAGCCGTGACGCGCGGGGCGGTCATCGGGAAGGCCTCCCAGCCGCCGCCACCGCGTCCGCAGCCCACCGGGCGGCCTCGTAGCCCCAGCGGGCCCGCGGCGGCTCCGGGTGGAGGTGGCCGATGCCCAGCCCGGCCAAGCTGTAGCGGTCGCCGTGGCCGGCGTAGAGTTTGATGCCCAGAGACCGCAGGAGAGGCGCTAGTTGAGCCGTCCCCCGGGCTAGTCCCACCAGGGGGTCGAACCCCCGTGCCAGCAGAGCGTCGCGCTCGCGGGCGTCCTGCCGGGAGAGGTGGCTTGTGAGGAGCAGCGCGGGTTGGGCCCCTACTTCCGCCAGAAAGCGTGCGGCGCCAAGCGTGCCCCCGGAAAACGCCGCCACGGCGGCGCGCATCCCGGCCACCGCCGCCCGGGCGGTGGCCATGGACCGCCGCGCCGCCTCTCCGGCGGCCGCCACCTGCACACTCAGGTCGACCCCCAG
>JBFMCJ010000206.1 GCA_040754675.1 Bacillota bacterium | reverse complement strand
GATACATGCCCTTGGTCCGGCCTCGCCGTTCGACCCACCTGGCCCGGACCAGCCTTCGTAGGGACGCCATGGCCCGCGATGAGGCCGACGTGTCGCTGAGTCCGAGGGCCACGCCCACGTCTCTGGCGCTGAGCCAACACGGGTACCAGGTTGCCAGTATCTGGAGCACCCGGATGTCGCGGGGTTTCAGGATGGTTCGGGCCGGCAATAACAGCGGGGGCACGCCTCGCCACCTCCCGTCGTGCGTGAGGAACTGGAAGTCGGTATCGTCTCACCACAGAAGTCGAGAAAGGCGAGTCGGGTACGGCAGGAGTGCGGTTTGGATCTGACACCCAGGCGGTCGGACCTGAAGGCGACGTCAGAAGTGACCGTGGGCAGCGGCCGCCCGGGAGGCGGATATCGTGGTGACCGCGACGACGGCTAGCACGCCGGTGCTGAACGCGGCAGGCCTGGGGCTGGACGGCAACTCGGTCGAGGACGTGGCGTTGGCGGCCGAGGTCTTCCGGCGGGCGGTCGATCGGGGCATCGGCCGGGTACTGAAGCTCTTCGATATGGGCGATTGGTTCGAGCAGCTGAGCGCCGCGGGACAGCGGTGCCTGGCACCATCGCAGGTCCTCACACCGGCGGAAGACCTCGATCTTGCCGAATTACGCTCCACCCCCAAACTCGGAAGGTGTCCAGGTAGTCTAGCAGGGGCCTTTCTCGGGAGTCGAAAAAGCAGTTCCCCAGAAGGGTCAATCGGTTTCTGCTTCGCGTGCTTCCACCCCCTGGGCACGCTCTTGCCTACCGAGGGCAGAACTGCGTCTAGCTACGGCGGCAGGCGTAGGTTCCGAGGGACGAAAGTCGGGCCCTCCTGTTGCGCACAGGGCGGTGTAACAATCGGAACAAGAAAGAAAAAGGGGCCCGGTTCCCGGGCCTGAGGCGGGAACCAGGCCCTTGCGCTCCAGCTCTCAGTGCAGGGCCTTGCCGTTCACCGGCCGGCCCCGCATGAAGGCCGCGATCTCATCGGCCGCCTGCTGCGGCGCCACCTGACCCAGAAGCGCTTTCTGCACCGCCACAATGGTCGTTTGCACCAGTTCGTCGTACCAGGTGAGCTGCGGGAGAGCTCGCGCCACCGCCGACTGCGACCCGAACTGGTTCCAGTACGGGTATTTCTTCAGCAGAGCCGGGTCGTTGTAGAGCTCCTTGAAGAGCGGAAGGCTGCCGATGGTCAGGGCCCGCTCGCGGTCGCGCTCCTTGGAAATCATGAACTGGATGTACCGCCACGCCGCTTCCTTGTGGCGGCTCGTCCTCGGGATCGCAAACGCCTCCGGAAGTGTCAGCGTGGCCTGCAGCGACGGCTTCCAGGCGGGCAGATACTGAGCCACCTCGACCTGCCCCACCACCCGCGAGCGCGACGGGTCGTTGGCATACTGGTAGGTCACCGGCGGCCCCTGGAAGAAGAGCGCCGTCGACCCCCGATAGAAGAGGTCTGCCGCTGCCTCCTGCGAGAGTGTCACGCTCGAGGGGTGCGCGATCTTGAGGTCGCGCAGCATTTTCACCATGAACTCGAGTGCGTCGAGCGCGGGCCGCCGGTTGATGGTGATAGCCCCCGTGGCGGCATCGAAGTAGTTGGCGCCAAAGCTGTACAGATAGAACGCCACCGAGTTGGCCAGGGCCCACTCCTGGTTCCAGTACTCGGCCACCGGGTACTGCACGATCCCCGATTGGCGCAACCGGACGGCCTGGGAGATCACTTCGTCCCACGTTCTCGGCGGTTCGGCGATGCCCGCCCGGTCGAGCATCGCCCGGTTGTAAAAGAAGAAGCGGGTGTCGTTGTTCCAGGGGATGCCCAGCACATCGTCCCCCTGCGTGAACGTCCTGAGCAGCCCCGGCACCAGGCTGTCCAGGTACTCCTTGCTGGCGAAGCGGTTGAGCGGTTCCACCCAGTCCGCCTCGGCGAACTTCGCCAACCACCCGTTGTCAAATTCGATGACGTCGTAACTTCCGCCGCCCGTGGCCAGATCCGTCAAGACCTTGTCGGCCACTTCGTCCCACGACATCTGGATAAACTCGACCCGGATCCCGGTCGCCTCTTCAAATTGCCGGGTCTGCTGCTCCCAGATGCCCACCAGGTCCATCTCGTGGCGCGGCATGATGACCGTTATTTTGTCGGCCGCAGCAGCCGTCGCCCCGGGTGCGGCCAGGGCGGCCAGCACCAGCACCGCCAGCACAACGAAGAAGCGATAGTGGTTCTTCACCAACCGTCCCTCCCCACCGGATGGCTCTGAAAACACCCTCTATCACTCACTGCCGGCTCTGCTTCCCCCCTCTATCCCCCCTACCCTTTCACGGCGCCCGCCGTCAGCCCTTGGACGATGTACCGCTGGAAGGCGATGGCGAGGATGACCGGCGGCAGGCTTGCCAGCACCCCCGCCGTGGCCATCGCTACGTAATCGACGCCAACTTTGCTCGAGAACTCGGCGATCACCACGCTCATCGTCTTAGAGCGCAGGGTTGAGCTCAGAATGAACGCCGAGAAGAACTCGTTCCACGCGATGATGAACGAAAAGATGCCCGTTGCCGCAATGCCAGGCGCAGCTAGCGGGAGTGTGACCCGCACCAGCGCCCCCGCCCTGGTGCAGCCGTCCACCCGGGCCGCCTCCTCGAGCTCCCGGGGGATGCCGACGAAGTAGCCGGTGAGGATCCACATGGCCAGCGGGAGGATGAGCGCCACATCCGCCAAGATCAGCGCTACCGGCGTGTCCAGCAATCGCACCGCCCGCATGACCGAGTAGAGCGGGATTATGATGACCACCGCCGGCAGCAGCTGCGTCATGAGCAGGCTCGCCAGGGCCGCATTCCTTCCCGGAAAGCGTAGCCTGCCGAGAGCGTACCCCGCCATGGACCCTGCCACGAGGGAGATCAGTGTGGCCCAACCTGCGATGACGAGGCTGTTGAGCGCTCCCCGCTGCAGGCTCCGGTGGACGCTGCTCGCCCCGGGCCCCCCCGCCAGCACCCAGACGTAGTTGTCAAAGCGCGGGTGGTCGGGAAACCACCGGAGCGGCACGCTGGTGAGCTCGACCCGGGTGGAAATGCTGCTTATCACCAGCCACGTGAACGGTGCCAGGATCCATACGCACACGGCCACCACGGCCAGCAGAACGCCCCCCTGTGCCAGGGTTCGTGCGTGCCGTCTCAGGATCCCGAAACGTGGACTCGTCCGCTGCACCATGCTTCAGGCTCCTGGTTCAAGCCTCGGCCTCCGGCGCTCTCAGCGTCCGAACGTATAGCACCGCCACCACAAACGCAGCCACACCCAGCAGCACGGCCAAGGCGGCACCGTACCCAAAGCGCAGGAACTTGAAGGTCGTCAGGTACGTGTGGTACGTGAGCAGGTTGGTGGCGTTGGCAGGCCCGCCCCGCGTGATGACGTAGACGAGGTCGAACTCCTTCAACGCCCACACGGTCTTGATGGCCAGCGTGACAGCGATGACGGGCTGCAGCAGCGGTAACGTGATCGCGGTGAACCGCCGCCACGCCCCGGCGCCATCGACCATGGCCGCCTCGTAAAGCTCCACGGGAATGGTCTGCAGAGCCGCGTGAATGAGGATGACGGCCACAGGCGTCTCCTTCCAGATGTTAGCGACGACGAGTGCCACAAACGCAGAGGTGGGTTCTCCCAGCCATATCTGATACTCCGAAACGATGCCAAGCTGCACGAGCAGCGCGTTGAGCGCCCCATAGTTGGCGTCGTAGATCCACCTCCACATGGTCCCGTTGACCACGTAGGGAAGCGCCCACGGGAGCAGCACCAGGCCGCGCACCACGTTGTGCAGGGGGAACTTCTGGTTAAGTAAAAGCGCAATGGCAAGCCCAAGCGCGGTTTCGACGGGCACCGTGGTCAGGGCGAAATAGATGGTTCGACCGAGCGAGTGCCGAAACTGCGGGTCGCCCAGGGCATCGAGGTAGTTCTTAATCCCAATGAACTGCCCGCTGGCGGGCGCCGACAACACCAGGTCGGTCAGGCTCATCCAGGCCACGCGAACGACGGGGTAAGCCAGCACCCCGCCCATCAGCAGGGTCGCGGGGAGCATCAGCAAGAAGGCAAGCGTCCGGGGGCTGTCAAGCCAGGAGCGCCTGACGCCGGCCGCCGGGCGGGGGCCCGCCGCCCCGACTCCCGGTGAGGCGTTGGCTAGCGTGCGCCTTCTCCCCGGTGACGCCCGGTTCAACTGGGATGCCGGCTCCTTCCGTGTTGACGGATGAACGCGAGGATACCATCAGCAGCCGGAAATCCGGGCGTGCCGCCCAGATAGGTGGTGGCGACCGCACCGCAGGCATTCGCGAACTCGAGGCAATCTTCAAGCGACGCGCCCTTGAGGAACTGCGAGACGAACCCCGCGTCAAAGGCGTCCCCTGCACCCGTGGTGTCCGCCACGTCGACCTCGAAGGGCGAGCTTTCGATCACCCGGCCACCGGGCAGGGCCAGCAGGGCTCCATGTGCACCCCGCTTCACCACGGCAAGGCGCCGCACCCGGCGCGCCAGCACCGTGCCGGCCGACCTCGAGTCGAGGAGGCGGGCCCCGGTGCCGCTCAGGCGTGCCGCGATGTGCACCGCTTCCTCTTCGTTCGCCAGGAAGAGATCCACCCACGGGAGCGCCTCCTCGAGGCCGTCCCACGCTTGGCGAGGGTCATGGCCGGGGTCCAGGGATGTGGTCAGGCCGCGTTCGACGGCCTGGCGTAGCAGCAGCGGTACGCTCGGGCGGAGCCCCTCCTGCAGGTAAAACGACCCCGTGTGCAGATGCCTGGCCTCGTAAAGGGCGGCGGTGTCGACCTCCTGTCCCGTCATCGCCGCCATGGCCCCGGGGAAGGTGATCAGCATCCGCTCCTGGGTGCCCGTGATGGCCACCGTCACGCCGGTCTTCACCGAAGGGTCCACCAGGACGGCCGAGATGTCCACGCCCTCCTGGCGAAGCGCCTCGACGATGTACCGGCCGAGCCAGTCGTCGCCGACTTTGCCCGCGATCCGGACCCGTACGCCCAGCCGGGTCAGGATGGTGGCGAAGATGGCCGAGGAACTCCCGATGGTGATCAGCGCATCTTCGACGACGCGTTCCTGTCCGGGCGCGGGCTGCCCGTGCAGCCGGCTCAGGATGATGTCGGGGTTCAGCTCCCCCAGAACCGATACGTCGAACCGGCGAGGCGTGGTCGGTGCCTCCTCCCCGGGGAGCCAGGTTGGCCGGCCGCCGCCAAGCGTCCTGGCTCGTGATCTCCTGCTCGGTGTGAGTCAGGGATCCCGGTTCGGCCCAGGTCACGGATCCCGGCCTCCCGGCGCGGAGTCTACCATGGCGGGCGATCTGACGTCAACAGAAAGGTGATTGATCGTGATTGGAGTTCAGCCGGTGGTTTCGCTATCTTGCTCACTTGCCCCGCCCGTGATAGGCTGACGGCGGAGGGCCGGCGGGCCAACGGCAGGTCAGGCAGAGTACGAAGAGCCCGGTCAGGTCACGACCATGTTCAAACCGGAGCGCCACGACCGCATCCTGAGCGAGATTGCCAGGCGGGGAGCTGCCAGCGTCGCCGAACTCGCCGCGCTGCTCGGCGTTTCAGAGGCCACCATTCGCCGGGACCTGCAGGAGCTCGGCGCAAACGGCCTGCTGCGGCGGACGCACGGCGGCGCCTCCCTGCCCGAGCAGGGCGACGAACTGCCCTACCACTTCAAGGTCACCGCCTTTCTTCCCGAGAAGCGCCGCATCGGCGCCGTCGCCGCCTCGATGGTGCAAAGCGGGCAGGTGGTGGGGTGCACGGGAGGCACCACGGTGGCGCAGTTCGTGAGGGCACTCAGGGGCAAGGACGTGACGGTAGTCACCAACGCGGTCAACGTGGCCGCCGACCTCGCCTCGTCCCCGGAGACCGAGGTCATTGTTGCCGGGGGCTCCCTGCGAAGCCAATCCTACGAGCTGGTCGGGCACGTGGCGGAGCGGACCATCCGGGAGTTCCGCCTGGACGTCGCGGTCATCGGCGTGGACGGGCTCTCCATCGAGTTCGGGCTCACCACTTACAGTCCCGCCGAGGCGGCGGTCAACCGGACGTTCATCGAGCAGGCCCGGGAAGCGTGGGTGCTCGCCGACCACTCCAAGCTCGGGAAGGTGACACCCGCCATCATCGCACCCATCCAGCGCCTGCACTGCTTGATCACCGACGGAGATGCGCCGGGGGAGTTCCTGGCGGCCCTGCAGGAGCTGGGCGTGCGGGCCGTGGTGGCGTAGCTGGGGCCTTCCGGTTCGCCGCCACGGTTGCACGCGCAGGGATTGCGGGCCATGAAAAGCACCACGAAAATCCGGCCGGCCGATTTCAGCTTCGCCCGGAGTGCAAAGGTGGAAAACCGGGATAATTGTGTGCTGCCAAACGAGTGGAGCAAGGGCGAGACAACGTGGAGCTGGCGGCGGGAATCGAACCCGCGACCTGGGCATTACGAGTGCCCCGCTCTGCCGGCTGAGCTACGCCAGCTCGCCCGGTTTCCTATGCGGCAGTCCCGCAGTCAGCAAAAAATGGAGCGGATGACGGGATTCGAACCCGCGACCGTCGGCTTGGGAAGCCGATGCGCTACCGCTGCGCTACATCCGCTCGCCGTAACCGAGTATAGCCGATGCGCCCGCCCCGATCAAGGGACGCTTTCGGGTCAGCTTGCCTCGGCCACGGCCTGCAACTCGGCTGCGCTCTCCTGCCGGGCCGCCGGCCATCGAAAGCCAAGCAGCCGTAACCCGTTGAGCGCCACGATCACCGTGCTGGTCTCGTGCCCGATGACCCCCTGAGTCAGGCTCAGGTGGCCGGTGATGGCCCCCACCAGCAGCACGCCGATCACGCCGAACGCAAACGCCAGGTTCTGCCGCACGATGTGCTCTGCCTGCCGGCCCAGCGCGATGGCGCCCTCCAGCCGGCCCAGGTCGTCTGACATCAGCACCACGTCCGCGGTCTCCAGGGCCACGTCCGTGCCGGCCCGGCCCATCGCGATGCCGACGTCTGCGGCGGCGAGTGCCGGAGCGTCGTTCACCCCGTCGCCAACCATTGCCACCCGGCCCCAGCGCTTCTCGAGTTTGGCCAGCACCCGCATCTTGTC
>JBFMCJ010000205.1 GCA_040754675.1 Bacillota bacterium | reverse complement strand
CAGGCGCAGCAGTTCGGCGCGCAGATCGTGACGGCGCAGGTGCTGTCGGCGGACGTTCTGGTGGACCCAAAGGAGGTCATCGCCTCCACCGGCACGTACCGGGCGAGGGCCGTCATCGTGGCCACCGGGGCCATGGGGCGCAAGCACGCCCTGCGGGGCGAAGAAGCGTTCACCGGCCGGGGCGTCAGCTACTGCGCCACGTGCGACGCCACGTTTTTCCGCGGCCAGGAGGTTGCCGTCATCGGGGACAACGACGAGGCGGTGGAGGAGGCCCTGCACCTGACCCGGTTCGCCTCGGTGGTGCACGTGCTCTTGCCCGGCAGCCGCTTCAAGGCGGAGCCGGCCCTGGTGCGGCAGCTGGAACAGGCGCCCAACGTCAAGGTGCAGTACTCTCGAAAGGTGACCGAGGTCTTCGGAAACGGGCGCGTCGAGGGCGTACGCGTATCGGCGCCTTCCGGCGGCACGGAGGAGCTGCCGGTCAAGGGCGTCTTCATCTACCTGCAGGGCAACCGCCCGGCCGTCGACTTCCTGCATGGCGCCGTGCGCACGAGCGAGGAGGGCTGCATCGAGGTCGACGACCAGCTGCAGACCTCGGTGCCCGGGGTGTTTGCGGCAGGCGACGTGCTGTGCCGCAAGGTGCGGCAGGCCGTGGTCGCGGCCGCCGACGGGGCGCTTTCTGCCATGGCGGCCGAGCGGCACCTCAACGGGCGGCATGCCATCCGGTCGCAGTGGTGACAGGCCTCACGGCGCAGGGCGCTCCTGGTTGAGGTAGGCAAAGATGGCGCTCATGTCGTGCTCGGCCCACCCGGCCCTGGCGGCGGCGCGGAAGAGTTGCCCGACCAGGGCGGCCACGGGCACCGGCCGGTCATGGGCGCCTGCCATCTTCAGGAAGTAGCGGACGTCCTTGTGCATGAGCGCCAGCGCAAACTGCGTGGAGAAGTCGCGCTCCTGCACTTTCGGGAGCTTGTAGCGCAGAAACGGCGAGCCGACCACCGAGTCGAAGAGGAGTTGCCGCACGCGCCCGGGGTCGAGCCCCGCTGCCTCGGCCACCATGATCCCCTCGGACAGGGCGACCATGGTGACCGCCGCGATGAGGTTGTTGACCAGCTTGATGGCCGAACCGCTGCCGGAAGGGCCCATGTGGATGGCGCCGCGGCCCATCGCGCCGAACAGCGGCTGCGCCCGCCTGAAGGCCTCTTCGCTGCCGCCTGCCATGAAGTAGAGCTGCCCGTCCCGGGCCGCATCTTTGCTCCCGACCACCGGCGCGTCCAGGAACTCACACCCCCTGCGCCGGGCCTCTTCCGCCATCGCCCGGGACGCCTGGGGGGTCACCGTGCTGGAGTCGATGAACAGCGTCCCCGGGCGGGCGCCGGCGAAGGCCCCGTCCGGCCCCAGCAGCACGGCCTCGAGGGCGGGGATGTCGCTCACCACGGTCAGCACCGCGTCCACCCGACCGGCGAGTTCCCGGGGTGAGGCGGCGGCGGCCATCCCCTCCTGCGCGAGCGGCTTTGAGCGTTCAGCGGTGCGGTTGTAAACCACCACCTCGAAGCCGGCCCGGTGCAAATTGCGCGCCATCCCGGTCCCCATGATGCCAAGCCCGATGACGCCCACTTTGCGGATGGGGCTTGAGTTGCCCTGCGACAACGACGACACCTCCTGTCAGCTCGTGGCACGGCTTGAACGAGATCTTCAGGCGAGCGCGGCCACCACCGCGTTGTGGAAGGCCGGACGGAGGCTGGTGTGCGCCTCGTTCTGCCGGCTCGGGTGCACGCGGTTGGTCAGCAGGACGCAGAACAGGTCCCGCTCCGGGTCAACCCACAGCGACGTGCCGGTGAAGCCGGTGTGGCCGTAAGCCGAGGGCGACATGAGGTCGCCCGACGAGGAGTCCAGGCTGGTGGCCCGCACGGCCCAGCCGAGGCCCCGCGCCTCGTTGAGGTGGGCGGTGTGGTTGCGGGTCATGGCCTCGACGGCGGCCTCGCTCAGGATGCGCCGTCCGCCCCAGCGCCCCTTCGCCAGCATCATGCGGGCAAAGCGCGCCGTGTCGGCCGCGGCGCTGAACAGCCCGGCGTTGCCCGCGACGCCACCGAAGAAGTAGGCGTTCTCGTCGTGCACGTCCCCCCGAACGACGCGCCGGCGCAGGGGGCAGTACTCGGTGGCCGCGCACCGTTCCCGCAGGCTCTCGTCCGGCCGGTACGTGGTCGCGTCCATCCCCATCGGCTTGTACAACCACTTTCGGGCCACGCTGTCCAGTCCCGCACCCGTCAGGCGCTCGATAACGAGGCCCAGGGTGATGTAGCCGAGGCAGCTGTACGTGACCTGCGTCCCCGGTGGGGCTTCGAGGGGGGTCTGCAGCAGGCGGCGCTCCATCGCCGGGCGGCAGGCGTCCCGGTCCGGGCAGCCCTCGTAAAGCGCCCGCCAGGCCGGGAGCCCCGAGGTGTGCGTGAGCAGGTGGAAGATGCGCACCTGCTTGCGGCGTTCGTCGGGGACGCCTTCGGCGAATTCGGGCAGGTACTCGGCGACGGCGGCACCGAGCCGCAACTGACCCCGCTCCACCAGCATCATGGCCACCGGGGCCGTGGCCATCACCTTTGTGAGCGACGCCATGTCGAAGATGGTGTCCCCATGCATCGGCTCAAGGCTCGGCAGGATGGCCCGGTAGCCCACCGCCACCGGCCCGACGCCCTCCCCGCTCGACCGCCCCACCAGCATCACCGCGCCGGGAACCGAGCCTGTTTCGACGGCGTCCGCCACGACCCCAAAGGCGCGCTCCAGGGCGTCCGGGTCGAACCCTGCCTCCCTGGCCTGCTCCCGCCCTGCCTCGTCCAACATCGGCCTCGCCGCTCCGGCGGCCGCCCGAGGGCGGTGGAGATCCACAGCCAACCCGACTCCCCCTATCTCACGAGACCTGCTCGCCCTGTGCGAACCGGGCAAGGTTCCTTCGTGCGAGCCGGGCGAACTACCCGGCGGGGGCCACGCCGGCCTTCGAACGCACCTTCGGCCCTTCGATGGCAAGCCCTCGCCGGCGAAGCTCGTCGATGAACCCCGGGATGCCAAACAACTCATCGGCCTCCGGCGCGTGAACCCCGGGCCGGCGCACCCGCCCCGACCCGATCAACACCGTCCCGACCACGAGCGGGGTTGCCGTCAGGTCGGACATGTGCCCGACCGCGCCGGCCGTGGCCGTGCAGGGCGCACCCTCGCAATCGCCCTCCACCCGCACCACGACCCCGGACAGGGCGACGCCCCGGGGCCCGATGCGTTCGAGGTAGGGAAGGAGCGGCTTGATCGCCGAGGCGATGAAGTGCCGGCCACGGTGCGTTCGCGTGAGCCCGGAACGGCCGACCGCCACCGCAAGCCGCCCCAGCGACAGTTCCGTGAGCCCGCCCTTGAGGGTGACCTCGCTCACGCCCGTCAGGTAGCGGGGCAGCGTGACCGGCTCGGGATGGCCCACGTGGCGCACCTCGACCCGCCCCAGGGGCGCCGGGAACTCCACCCACTCCGGTTCCGAGCCAGCCTTCACCCAGACCGGCTGGCCGGCCCGGAAGGACGGCACCATCCCCGTGTAGATGTGGATGGTGTGCAGCACCACGGCGAACCCCCTGGAGTCGCCCGAGCTGCCCGCCCAGGCGACGTGCACCCGCTCCGCCCGGGTGACGCTCTCGGCAGCCAGGCGCGCCAGCAAATTGGAGAGCCCCGGCGTCCACCCGAGTCCCGTCACCGCGGTGACGGATCGCCGCTCGGCCTCGGGTGAGAGTTGGAGGGCGGCGCGGGCTGCGTCGTGGTCGTCGCAAAGGCTCACGTAGGGAACGCCCGCCTCGATGGCCTGTTCCAGCAACCTCCGCTCGAACAGGTAGAACGGCCCCAGGGCCGAGGCGGCCACGTCGGCGCCCTCCAGCGCCCGGCGGACCTGGGCCGGGTCGAACGCGTCGAAGCCTCGGACCTCGAGGTGCAGGGGCCGGTCCGCCGGAGCCCTCGAGGCGCCGGCGCCGGACTGCAGCTCCTCCACGAGGCGGCGCGCCCGGTCGACGTTTTTGTCGGCGACGACGAGTTCGTGCACCGAAGGCTCCCGGGCCAGGAGCCTGACGGCGTGGCTTCCCATGTCGCCCGCGCCCCCAAAGACCACCACCCTCACGGCGGAGCCCCCTCCCTGCCCCCTACGGGTATTGCTGCAGAGGAATGCGCCGGACGCGGCTTGACATCCTCCCCCTGCCATGATACGTGACGGCTGACGGGCAGGAGGGCTTTTCGCAGCATGCCGATCACACCGGGGGTTCTGCGCACCCTGCGAGAGCGGGGGCTCGTGGCGCAGGTCACCCACGAAGACCAACTGGCCGACCTTCTCGACCGGGAGCAGGTGACGGTCTACGTGGGGTTCGACCCCACGGCCGACAGCCTGCACGTCGGGCACCTTCGGCCCATCATGACCCTCGTTCACCTGCAGCGGGCGGGCCACCGGCCCATCGCACTGGTCGGGGGCGGCACGGCCATGATCGGGGACCCGAGCGGTCGCACCGAGGCCCGCCCGATCCTGGAGCGCTCGATCATCGAGCAAAACGCCCGGGCGTTCAAGGCCCAGCTCGAACACTTCCTCGACTTCTCCAACGGGCAGGCGCTGTTGCTGGACAACGCGGAGTGGCTGCTGCCGCTCAACTACATCGAGTTCCTGCGGGAGATCGGGTCACAGTTCTCCGTCAACCAGATGCTGACGGCCGAGGCGTTCCGCAGCCGGATGGAGCGCGGGCTTTCGTTCATCGAGTTCAACTACATGCTGCTGCAGGCCTACGACTTCCTGACGCTTTACCGGCGCCACGGCTGCCGGCTGCAGGTGGGCGGAGACGACCAGTGGTCCAACATCCTGGCGGGCGCCGACCTCATCCGCCGGCTGGAGCGCGTCAGCGCCTACGGCCTCACCTGTCCGCTGGCGGTGACGGCCAGCGGCCGCAAGATGGGCAAGACCGAGGCGGGGGCGGTCTGGCTCGATCCCAACAAGACGAGCCCGTACGACTTCTTCCAGTTCTGGCGGAGCGTGGAGGACGCGGACGTCCCCGAGTTTCTGGCCGTCTACACCCTGCTTCCCATGGACGAGGTGCGCCGCCTCTCCCAACTGAAGGGCGCGGCGATCAACCAGGCCAAGAAGGTGCTGGCGTTCGAGGTAACGCGCCTGGTGCACGGGCAGGAGGCCGCCGAGCAGGCCCGCGCGGCGGCCGAGGCGCTGTTCGAAGAACAGGGCGGGCTCGACCGGGCGGTCGAGGGAGCGCCCGTGACCGAGGTGGGCCGGGACGAGCTATCCGGCGGGATCGCCATCCCGGAGCTCCTGGTGCGCTGCGGGCTCGCCGGCTCCCGGAGCGAGGCACGCCGGCTCATCGCCCAGGGCGGCGTCTACCTCAACGAGGTGCGCGTGGGCGGCATCGACTACACCGTGACCCTCGGCGACTTCAAGGACGGCCGGCTGCTCCTGCGCAAGGGCAAGAAGGTCTACCACCAGGTGCTGGCGCGCTAAAGCTCGAGGTAGACCTCGAACGCTTCCACTGGCACCAGCACGGTGATGAGGCGGCCATCACGCCAGACGGTCAGCTTCACCCACTCGTCTGCCTTGTGGCGCTTGAGGTGGGTGCGCAGCTGCACCTCCGTCGTGACCGGCTCGCCGTTGACGGCCACGATGACGTCAAGACGCTCGAGCAGGAGCGTCATACCAGGGCCGTCGCTCACCACGACCTCCGTGATCAGCACGCCTTGCTGGTAGCGCACCCGGTAGCGGGCCGCCACCGATGGCGTCATGGTGACGACGCGCACGTAGCCGTACTTCTTGAGCTGCCCCGGCGGGATGCGTGACTGGCCGGGCGGGCGGCTGGGTTCGACGATGACGACGCGGCCTGCTCTCTGTTCCTTATCGCCCGCGGGCCGCGCGTTCAGGAGGGCGACGAGCCCGGCAAAGGCCAGGAACAGGAGCAGGACCGCCGTCGCGGCGTCGTACAGCACGACCTGGCCGGTCCCGGAACGCCGGCGGCGCCGGCCGGAAACCACAGCGTTCACTCTTTCTCCAGCCCTCTCCAAGGTTGAAGCCTTCTCCTCCTGCGCCGGTAGGTGCCGGCCCCTCCAGGATCTTCGAGCGGCCGCGCGGCCGTGGGGGGGTGGCATGGGCCGGCCGGGACCTCGAATAGCCATACGCAGGATGCCACTTTGAGGATGCCGGGAAAGGGCCTGGCGCGCGATGCCTGAGGAACGCATCGTCTCCGGAATGGCACTTTTGCGCCTGCTGTCGGCCGCCGTCGAGATCACGGCGGCGGTGCTCATGGCACGCTCCGGCCGGGTGGCGGACGCAGTGCGCATCAACGGCGTTCTCGGCATCATCGGCCCGCTGGTGCTGGCGTCGGTAACGGCCCTCGGGCTGGTTGGCCTGGCGGGCGCGGGGCGATTGTCCCCCACGCGCATGGGAACGCTGGGGCTGGCCGTGGCCCTCATCCTGGCCTCGCTGTGGCAAAAGTAGACGCGCCGGCCCGCCAGGGCGGTGTCGGGCCGCTCCGGCGGCGTCCTCCCTCACGGATAGAGCCGGTACAGCATGCGGGGGAACGGGATGGACTCCCGCACGTGCGTAAGCCCGCAGATCCAGGCCAGCACCCGCTCGATCCCCATGCCGAACCCGGCGTGGGGCACCGATCCGTATCGCCGCAGGTCCACGTACCAGGAGTACGCCTCGGGCGGCAGCTTGTGCTCCTGGATGCGTAACTTGAGCAGCTCCAGGTCGTCGATGCGCTGCCCGCCGCCGATGATCTCGCCGTACCCCTCGGGGGCGAGCATGTCCGCACCCAGGACGACCTCGGGGCGGTTCGGGTCGGGCTTCATGTAGAAAGCCTTGATGTGGGAAGGGTAGTGAGTGACAAAGACCGGGCGGTCGAAGGCCTGCGACAGGACCGTCTCCTCGTCGCCCCCGAAGTCGCTGCCCCACTGGATGGCGACACCCTTCTCCCTGAGGATCTCAATGGCCCGGTCGTACGTGATGCGGGGAAACGGCGGGCGGACGCGCTCGAGCGGCGCCGTGTCGCGTTCGAGCACCTGCAGGTCCTGGCGGTGGCGTTCGAGCACCCGGCCGATGGCGTAGCTGTCGAGGTTTTCGGCCAGTTCGCAGATG
>JBFMCJ010000204.1 GCA_040754675.1 Bacillota bacterium | reverse complement strand
TCCTCTTGCCCCAGACGTTCATCTCTTTCACAGTCCCGCCCACGTCGCCTATAAGCTTTAGCACCTTGTCCAGTACGGCCTTCTGGGCTTCTTCGTCCAGCTCCGGCCTTAAGATGAACATCATCTCATATGCCCGCAACCGGCGCTCACCTCCTCCCACGGACGTCTGGCTCCGCACTAAGCGGAGCGGGAGGGGCCGCGCGAGACGAACTCGCGCCTCGGACCCTCATACAGCTGCCGTCATCTTCGCCCCCATACGGTCGACCTCATGGAAAATCCGGGCACGCTGACGCGCCCGGACCCCTGCCCCATGTTAACCCGTGCCGGGTTTCGGATCCGATTATATACCAAACTCCCTCACGCCTTCAACGACGGTCAATAAGAGCCAAGCCGCAATGCGAGCCACGCAAACAAAACCCCTGTAAGCACCGTCAAAAGCATGCTCTTATACTTCACCGCCACGAGGAACGTCGGAACGGAGGCGATCAAGTACGGGTTGCTCGCGTCGATGCACAGCCGCCGGCCGTCAGGGACCAACACCGCGGGCAGCAGCAGAGCCGCCATCACTGCGGGGGCCACCAGGCTAAGCCAGGTCTCGGCCCATGGCGGGAGTTTGCTTCGCGAGAGCATGAAGAAAGGCAGCACTCGCATGACAAACGTGACCACGGCCATGCCCAGGAAGGCCAGCGCCAGCTCCCCTCGCGGCATCGCGTTACACCGTCCTTCTCGATGTTCTCTGACCGGATACAGACCGGGGCATCAACCGGCCCCGTTTTCCTAGCGCAGTGGCAGCTACGTGTGCTCGCGGGCAACTGGCCCCTAACCCGCCTTCGCACATGAAAGCCGTGCCGGCCCGTACCTGCCACAACAAGCACTAGCATTCAACCGCAACCGCCAGGAATGTATCAACGGCACCCCTTCATCGAGGCGCAGCGAGTAAGACGGTCGTGAAATCACGCCTCGCCGAACAGGACTCATTGGCGCGGCCGGCTCCCGAAACGGTCTCCGAGCATCGTGCCTACTGTCGCCGCCATTGCGGTGGCTAACAGCACGTTCCACCCGCCCCCGACCGTCAGGACGATCAGCAGGGAGAGACCTCCGGATAACGCTGCGACCATCGCGCTGAGCGGGCCTCTAACGCTTAGGGAGAGAAGGCCGATGAACATGGCGGGAACGGCGAAGCCCAGCGCATCTCCAGCCACCGCCAAAGCCGCATCGCCCAGGATGGCTCCGGCCGCCGAGGCCCCGACCCACGCCAAGTAGGAAGCGAGGTTCAAGCCCAGGACGCTGGCCGCCAGCTCCCCGGACACGTGACCCACCGCGCCGGCGATAGGGCTCCATCTTTCGCCTTCCGCGCCGTCCCACGCGGGGTTCTTTCGTCTCACGGGGATGCGGGAGCTGGCCATGACGAATGTTTCGTCGGTGACACCGAACGCAAGGACGCCGGCGACGAGGGGGGACAAGCTTCCCAGGCGCCTGCAGAGCGAGGCGCTCATCAAGAGATGGCGGGAGTTGACCAGCCCTGCGGCTACTACCAGCTGCCATGGCCCGGACCCTGCGGCCAAAAGCTGTAGAGCAATGAACTGAGCCGAGCCCGCGTATACCATGGCGGACATAAGAGTGGTCTCCATGAGGGTCAAGCCGTGGGCGCGAGCCAGTACCCCGTAAGCGACGCCTATCGGGACATAGCCCAGGACCACCGGCACGGACCATAGGACACCTTGCTTGAACGACTCGGCGCGGATCTTTCGGTCGGCAGGAGCTGCGCTAGACCCCATTCTCCCTCAGAGGCTCCCCCGGAAGGAAAGGGTGCACATATGTGCCCCGGGATCGTTGCGAAAACGCTCAGCCCTACTGCGCCTCGGGCCCGTCAAGCTGCCTGCGAGGGGCTGGGGAGAAGGATCAAACGTGGAAGCGAAAATACAGGAGGTCTCCATCTCGGACCTGATAATCCCTGCCTTCCTGCCGGACTAGGCCGGCTTCTCGAGCTTTTGCGAGGGAACCCACAGCCTTAAGGTCGTCGCAGGATACAACTTCGGCGCGGATGAACCCTTTCTGCATGTCGGAGTGCACCCGTCCGGCGGCATCGTACGCGGTGGAGCCCCTGCGCAGGGTCCACGCCCGCGCCTCGTTTTCGTTGGCGGTGAAGAATGTCAGGAGGTCGAGGGCGCGGTATCCCGCCCAGGCGGCATCCAGAACCCGTTGTCGCCCCAAGCCAAGCTCCTGGGCGAAGATTCGGGCCTGATCCTCAGGAAGCTCCGCCAGCTCGGCTTCTATCTTGCCGCACACCTCCACGAGCGCAGCCCCCTCCCTCCGGGCCAGCGCCCGCAGCGTCTCTACAGCCCTTCCGCACTCTTCGTCCTCCAAGCCCGGCTCCGAGACGTTTGCGAGATACACCACGGGTTTTCCAGTTATGAGGCCCAGCTCCTTCTGGGTTCGCAGTAAGTCCCGTGTCTCCCCGAGGCCGGCAGTCCGTAAGGGGACTCCCCTGTTCAGGTACGTTCTGTAATGTCGAAGCCTGGCGACGGTTTTTTCGGCATCGACGTCACCGCTCTTCGCTACCTTAGAAAGCCCCTGGATTCGCCTGTCCACTATGTCCAGGTCGGCCAGGCAAAGCTCCGTTGTCACCACGGAGACGTCACGCTCGGGGTCGACGGGAGAACCCTCCTGGGCCGAGGCCACCTTGGGATCGCTAAAACAGCGGACCACGTGGATGATCGCGTCCACGTCCCTGATATGGGAGAGGAACTTGTTGCCGAGACCGTCCCCTCGGCTTGCGCCTTTGACTAGGCCCGCGATATCCACGACCTGGATGGTGTTGGGGGTTTTTGTCCTGGATCCAAAAGCGGAAGCCACCAGGTCTAAACGCGGGTCGGGGAGCGGTACCACGCCGACATTCTTGTCTATGGTGGTGAAGGGATAAGGGCCGACCTGGGCCGCGGCCCCCGTCAGAGCGTTGAAGATGGTGGATTTGCCGGCGTTGGGCAAGCCAACGATTCCGCAAGAAAACGACACCGTATCAACCCATTTTCGCCTTTATTTCCGGCGGGATCTCGCTGAACGGAATAACCTGGCGCACTCGTCGCTCCAGCTTCGCCCGGGGGACCATTACCTTTCTGTTACACCCGAGACAGCGCATCCCGATATCCATCCCCGTGCGGGTGACCTCCCACAGGTCGCTGCCGCACGGATGTTTCTTCTTGAGTTTGAGGACGTCACCGATCCCCATCTTCAAGGGCATCATACCCGGTCACTCCCCGCGCTGGCCGCGGACCCTTCCCGCCATGATGGTGATTCAAGAACCGGCCATGCCGATTTGAAGCACATTCCTATGTCCTGCGCCCGAGAAGCAAGGAAAACATGTCCGCCGAGATTTCCAGGAGGAACGAGCCGATCCTGGACGAGGCAATAGCATCCCTGGCGCCTCCCCACACGCCCATGCCCGACAGGACCGGCATCGCCAGCCCGACCAGGATCAACAACTTCAGCCCCTCGACGGCGAGTCCCAGGGCCAAACCTCCCGCGCGGTCGAGCGCGCCGGGAGCGAAATCGCGGTCGTCGACGCCGAACATGCCCCGGACCGCCGTCACCAGCAGCCATCTCACCAGAGCGAATACTGCAAGGAAGCACGCAGCAGTTATCAGCATGTTGGCCACGGAATAGCTTAAGAGCTCTCCCCAGGTGTCGAGCCCCTTAGTCGACGCCAGCCTCGCGAGGTTTCCAAGGTAGCTGCAGGCCGCCGCTCGAAGGGCCACGGGGATCTGAAGCAGGGATACCACGCGAGCCATCGCCTCAAAAGAAGCCCCCTGGACAGGCGTGGAGCCTAACCCCAGCGGCAGGGGCAGCCGCCCGGAGAGCTCGCGTGCCAGGGCGCTTACCACCTTAAACCAAGCCTCCAGGAGATCCGTGACCTTCCCGGCCAACATCACCCCGGCGAGGCAACCCAGGATGGAGGCCAAGAGCGACAAGAAAACCAGCGTGAACCCCCGGTTCCAGCCGCGGATCGCCCCTCGCACCAACAGGAACGCACAGAGAAGATCAAATGCCTTAGCTGCCATTTTAGCTTGTTGCGCTCCTTCTACCTACATCCCGTGAGTACGCTCTGACAGCTTTTCGAGCGGTTGCGCGCCTAGGAATCTCCTTCAAAATCCCTACATGCGCGCATATGAGTCCCGTGGCGCACCGCGCATTCTGCCGAAAACCAAAGCATTGAAGTGCAACCGCCAGGACGGTGTTTGCGCGCCCGTTTTTCATTACACAATCGATGAAACTGCCTTGAGTCGCCGTTCATCGCACGGGGCTCACTGGCGTATCCGGCTTTTAGGGCAGTTTTCTAGCGTCGTAAGATACGGGCCGCGCCTTATGCCGACAACACCAGGAAGGCCACCAAAACAGCGAGCCACGGCCGCACGGCGACTCCCAGGACCATGTTGATCGTGGCTATCGCCAGCCCGGAGGCCGCCCCTAAAGCAGTATATTCGAGCATGACTCGCCCGAAATCCTCCAGGAACAGGACGCCCGGGCCAGAGCGGGGCAATCCGGCTCCAACGTGGACGAGTCCTGCCCACAGGTGGAGGATCCAGCACGCGGCGACCGCCCACGCGTATCGGCCGGCCTGCAACGCCTCGACCACGCCCAAGTAATCCTGGGCAAACCAGGTGAACGCCGCAACCGCGGCCAACGAAGCTATCCTTGTGGTCGCCGGCCTCGTTCGTAAGCCCGTGTAACCCGCGTCAGGTTGGCGCATCTACGCCGTTACTCCATCGTTCGCCCCGTTACCGTTATCATATCGTACATTGGGGCGAGCCTCCAAGAGGTCTCTGGCTTTCCCCTTCACTACCGTATAATTTTTGCATCTCTGTTATATACTGCTATCAGGTCGTGTCCGATAAATGCTGGCAGGACCCCAAAGCTCTATGACCTGCAGGCTGTTCGCCTGGCTCGGGTCATATCTTCCCTGACGGCCTCAGCACACCCTTATGCGATGAACCCTGAGGGACTAGCATTGCGCGGTTCGCTACGGACGAGAGCTTATCTGGCTCGGCGGCGGATACGCCTTGACGGTTATGGATTCTGCGCCGCCGCCGATGACATACCTTCACCCGGCCCGCCGATGGTGATCGAAAGGGTTAGGTTCGATCACAAGGATGCGGCGCCACGCTTGGCCGAGGCGCTCTTGCAGACAGCAGGCCCCGTCGCAGCGGGATGCGACAGGTGCGTGGTGGTGTGCGTCGGGAGCGACCGGTCAACGGGCGACTCTCTGGGGCCACTGGTCGGCAGCGGCATGGAAGCCATGGCCCTTCCGGAGTTGCTGGTCTTGGGGACGCTGGAGTCTCCTGTGCATGCGGGCAACATGGCGGAAGCGCTGCGGAGCATCGAGGAGGCCGCCCGACGTCCGATCATCCTGGCCGTAGATGCCTCGCTGGGGCGACCGGAGCAAGTTGGCTCCATAGCCCTGGCGTCCGGGGCCCTACGGCCTGGCGCGGGGGTCAACAAAAAGCTGCCGCCCCTGGGTCATATGCACATAACCGGGACAGTTAACGTCGGCGGGTTCATGGAATACGTGGTCCTCCAGAACACGCGTCTCTCAATCGTGGTGAAGATGGCGCAGGTGATAATCGCGGCGCTATCTTCGGCCCTGCCGCGTCTGTGCACCATCATGCGAGCGTCTTACGAACTTCCTCCACTATCGATTCCGGGCTGCGCCCTGCCGCGGTTATCACCGGAACCGTACCGGATGCCTGCGACATCCCGAGAAAGTCCTGATTTAATCCGGTTACCACGAAGCAGTCCGCGCCAAGGTTAAGTCCTTGGGCCAGGCCGACTACGTGATAGCCATCCGCTTTCAGGGCCTCCGTTACAGGGGTCAGCCCCTCCTCCACCGCCACGGTAAGGGTCCTCCGCATTTCATGCTTAGCCTCCCTCGTCTGCCTGTGGGTGCACGCTCTTCCGGGTGCGAGGCCGAGCGCTCTATCGACAGATTCCAGAGTTCCCACTGCAGGAGGGAGTTTATTCGTCCGCCGGCGCTCCGGGACGCGGGAGCACGTACCGTTGGAGGATCGAGACCACGACCTCGTCGGGCGTCTGGTCGAAGACGTGGTAAAACTGGCCCACGGCGAAGAATGGCTCGGGGGTGTACGGGCAGACTACTTCGTCGACTTCGCTCTTAAGCCTGGATATGGCCTCCGGCGGAGCCACCGGGACGGCGAGAACGAGCCTAGCGGGGTCCTTACCTCGCAACCATTTCACGGCGGCCGTAATGGTAAGGCCGGTCGCTATGCCGTCGTCCACCACGATCAGTATCCTGCCCCGCATTTCGGGCAGCGGTCGCCGTTCCCTGTAACGCTCCAGTCGACGCTGGATCTCTTTCCTTTCCTCCTCGGCCTTAGAAGAGATGTAGTCCTCGGGAAGGTTGAAGTAACCTGCCAACCGCGGGTCGCACAACACCGTGCCGTCCGGAGCCACCGCGCCTATGGCGAGCTCCGGTTGGGCGGGGGCGCCGATCTTTCGCGTGATGACCACATCCAGTTGGGCGTCCAGGGCGGTGGCCACCTCGTCACCGACGACGACGCCTCCGCGCGGGACGGCCAGTACCAGCGCCCGTTGGCCCTTGTACGGCGATAGATGTTCCGCCAGGATCTTTCCCGCGTGCCTTCGATCGCGGTATAGCAATCCTTCGCCACCTCGCAACTATGTCTTAGGAGGGGACCGCATGGGGCTGATTGGCGTGACCGGCCCCGAGACCGGGTTCGCACAATAAGGATCATTCGGACCGCTTTACCGTAGCAGTGGCCTGGTCTGCGGGGCCGCCGGCGGGGGCTTCATCCCTTCCCGGCTCGCCCGGCATGGTCGTGTTGCCACAGAGGATGGCCCCCTGTCGTACGCTGAGCGACCGAACCTTCACGTCTCCGTAAAGCTGGCCAGTTGAAGCCAGTTCGAGGGCACCTTCACATTCGACGTTTCCGCGAACCGCGCCAGCCACTATTACATTGCGGGCTCGAACATCGGCTTGTACCGAGCCCGTCTCCCCAATGATCAGGTCCCCGTCCAAAGTTATCTCGCCCTCTACGCGCCCGTCCACCCTCGCCCCGCCGGCACCCGAGAGGGAACCCCTTATGGTCGTCTCAGGACCTATTACCGTATC
>JBFMCJ010000203.1 GCA_040754675.1 Bacillota bacterium | reverse complement strand
CCTGGCGGGAGAGGCTCCCTTCATGCCGCGTGAACGGGAGATTGCCGGGATGCTGCTCGACTTCTTCTTGCTGGAGAGGGCCCTGCGCGAGCTGGCCGACGACCTCGACAACCGGCCCGACCAGGTGGGCGTGGCGCTGCAAGGTATCCTGCAGCAAGTTAGGGGCGGTGCCGGTGCACGTGAAGAACGGGATTGACGTGCGGTTGGAAGACGGTGTGGCAACTGGGTACCAATGTTCGACCTGCCCGGCTATCCGGCCGCTGCCACCGCCCGGGGCAAGCGTTGCACTCGAACGTGTCCCAGGCGCCGCTCGACTTCGGCCCGTGCGGGAAAGCGGGTCCCCACGATGGCCGCTGTGGCCGCCGCCGTGGCCGTGGCGAACCGGGCGATGGTCTCCCACGCCCACCCCAGCTGGTGCCCGTAGACGGAGGCGGCCAGCAGCGCATCCCCGCACCCGGCCGTGGTACCGCCCGTCTCTTCCGGTGCGACGGCACGAAAGACGCCGTGGGACGTGAAAAAGACCGCCCCCTGGGCGCCGAGGGTCAGGACTCCCCGGCCTGTAGCCACACGAAGCGGCACTCAAGCCCGTGTTCCGCGAGCCCATCAACGATGCGCTGTCCGATGCGCCCTGCGACCAGCGTCACGACCAGCGAATCCTGACCCAACTGCTGGAGCGCGAGGCTCACGTTGATGCCCTTTCCGCTGGCATCTTCGTGGATCTGTTCGGCCCGGTTGAGGCGCCCCCTCTGCGCTCGGCCGAACCGCAGGGTGCGGTCCAGTGACGGGTTGAGTGTGACGGTGATGATCACGTTGCTTCCACCTGTTACAGGATCTTCGCCTGCAGCTTCATGGTGTCGGGCTGGCCCACCCGATTGAGGTAATGCTCAAACTCATCCAGAGCAAACTGGTGTGACAGCAACGGCTCCACCTGGACGGCCCCGGACTGGATGAGGCGGAGCGCCGGCGGCAGGGTGGCGTTGAGGGAAAAAGAACCCACAATCTGCAGGTCCCTTCGATAGACCTCGAACGGTCGTAGCGAAATCCCGGCAGACGGCGGGCAGACGCCAAAGTACAGCAGTTTGCCCCCGTCGCGTACCCGTTCCATCATGCCCTCCACGACCTGCGGCACCCCAGTGGCGTCCGCCACGACGTCAAAACTTCGCCCTTCGCCCCGCCGCCGAAGTTCCGGGTCGCCGAGGAAGACCTCATCGGCCCCCAGCTGGCGGGCCAACTCCAGGCGCGGCCCATGTATGTCGACCACCGCGGCCCGAGCGGCCCCGTATGCCTTCAATGCCTGTAGCATCAACAGGCCCATGGGCCCTGCACCGAAGATGAGCACCTCGGAGCCGGGCTCGGGTTGCAGGCGCCTCAAGGCGTGAATGACACACCCGAGCGGTTCGGCGAATGCGGCCTGCTCAAAGGGCAGGTTTCCGATCGGGTGGACGTTCTGCACACGCACCACGGATAGTTCGGCAAACCCGCCGTTCCAGTCAACCCCGTAAGCCCTCAGATCACGGCACAGGTTCTGGCGATTTTCATGGCACGCCCGACACTGACCGCAGGGTACGTTGGGATCAACGGCCACCCGGCGTCCCACCCAGTCGGATGAGACCCCTTCGCCAGCCGCCACAACGGTGCCAGCATACTCGTGGCCCGGCACCACGGGAAATCGAGCCTTGAAGTTACCCTTCAAAATGTCCACGTCCGTATGGCAAATGCCCGACGCGGCTACCCTGATCAGCACCTCGCCAGGTCCAGGTCCGGGGTCGGGGAGCTCGGTAACCCGAATGTGTCCTATGCTCTCGAATTGAACGGCTTTCACTGGCCGGCACCCCGCCTTTCGGTCCCAAAGCCCTGCAAAATCTCTGGCGTGCTTCAGCTACTGGCCGAGGATCATTACCTTCAAGGCATCCTTCTTCTGGTGGACGGCCACGTCGAACGCCTCCATGACCCGATCCAGCGGGAAACGGTGAGTCACGAGAGGATCCACCTTGATCGCTTCTCGATCCATCAGCTCAATGGCGGTTTGGTAATCCTCCTTACGATACATGAGCGTGCCGACGATCTCCAGCTCGCGATCTTGCACCAAAGCCATGTCAACGGAAAGGCGCCCTGCCGGTACCCCCACCATCACAATCCGGGTGCCCTTGCGGGCGGCCTCGACCGCCGCGTCGAGCGTCGGCTGGATACCAACGCAGTCGAAGATGAGGTCGGCGCCCTTTTCACCGAATCGCTCGCGCACGGCCTGCCGCAGGTCGATACGCTCGTTGTTGAGGGTTTCGGGAAGACCCAGCGAGCGCGCCCGCTCCAGCCGGGCATCGATAGGATCGGCGATCAGTACCCGGCTCGCGCCCAGAGCCCTGGCTGCCTGGGCGGTGACCAACCCGATGATGCCGGCGCCGAGCACGAGTACATCCTGACCGGGCTGGAGCAATCCCTGGCGTACGGCGTGCACGCCGACAGCCGTCGGCTCCACCAGGGCTGCACGCTCGACAGGCCAGCTGGCAGGAACGGGGACTATCTTGCCGGCAGGCACGACGAGATACTCGGCCATCGCCCCGTCATAGCCCACACATCCAATGACCCGGAGGCGCTCGCAGATGTTGTAGCGGCCGTTGCGGCAGTTGTAACACCGGCCGCATACAAGGTTGGGTTCAATGGTAACCTGCTGTCCTACCTGAAGCCCGCCGACCCCCGGTCCGACCTCGTCAACAACCGCACCGACCTCGTGACCGAGCACGATGGGCGGATGGACGAAGGGATGCTCGCCCAAGAAGGCGTGCATGTCCGAGCCGCAAACGCCAACGGCCACAGGCCGCACCCGTACTTCCCCTGGACCGGGCTCCGGCACGGGTCGCTGCTGAAGTTCGATTCGCTCCCTACCTACAAGACACGCTGCTCGCAAGGCAGGCCACGCTCCTTTCTGTTCTGTCTCCGATAGCCCGAAGCACCTGTGGCAGCCGGCAGGCGGCCGATGAGAAGCGGCACCGACTTCACCTGCCCTCGGCGCATAGGCGGCGGCTTCGCGTGCTGACGAGGCGACCGATGGTGCCTCCGGTTGCTTGAGAATGGCGCGAGCGGTGCGTTCGTCTGTTACCAGGAGGTCCACGAAGCGGCCCCTGAGCGCTCCCAGGATGGAGGTGGTCTTCTCCAGCCCGCCAGCGACGCCCACCACCAGCGGGCCGGGCCGCAGAAGCGAAAGGTCGATCCCGATGAGGCGGCTGCAAAAGGGCAAGGGCGGGATGGCTCCTCGAGCGTCGAAGAAGCGGGAGAGAACGTCGCCCACGATGCCGAGCCGTTCCATCTCCATGATGTCGGCCTTGTCGAAGTGCGGCGTGCACAAAAGTGGCGAGCGCGCGATGCTGGACCCAATACCGACGATGGCTAGGTCGAGGCGCTCCCACAGGGAGACGGCCGGCCGGAGGGCGCGGTCACGGAGCAAGGCCTCCCTGACCATCTGGCGGTCCACCAGAAACGGCAAGTCGAGGGGCTGCCACTCCCCCAGGAAAGCTGCGGCGAAGTCACGGGCCAGGTCATTAGAGCGAAACTCCGGCCGGGAATCGCCCAGGGCTCCGAGCAGCGGCACGGCCTGAACGTCGGCACGGCGGGATGGCTCCGGATTGAAGGCCAGGTGGCGAACGGTGGCAGCCACTGTGTAGCCCCAACGGTAAACACATGTGCGTTACATCTGCATCACAGCAGGCGCGTTCGGCAGGCGGAGCTATACTCCTTCTCGTGACCGCAGGGATTTTCCCGGCTTTGCGCGGATGCACTATGGGCTTTAACGGTCGGCTTGAGCCTGGCTCCGGCTGCAGGCTCGGCGGCTCACGCGATAAGCGCACCAATGGCGTAGAGGTACGCAAACGCGGGCAGGCGCAGGACCCCGGTGTTGGGATCCACGCCGGCGTCTTCGGCGCGCCGCGTGATGAGCCACCGGCGGCACGTGGACTCCCCGCATTGGTAGGAGAGCAGGCCGTCGCTCGAGCGGAGGGTCGAGTCCGCCTGGTACTTGACCTCCAACAGGGCGGTCGATCCGGGAAAGCGAAGGACGAGATCGATCTCACGCTGAGTCGCGCCGTCTCTCCAATACCCGGCCCATGGGCGGTACGGCCGGGCATACGCCAGCGTGTGGAGAACGACCGCGGACTCGACCAGGTGACCCAGCGCGGTCGCGTCGGTCAGTGCATCCTCTCCCTGCATCAGGACCGCATTGCGCAGGGTCGGATCGACGTATGCCTTCGGACGCGTCCGAAGCACCTGTTTACCGCCCATCCCCACGTTGGGCAGGAGCACCAAAAGGTGAGCCAGCTCCAGCGCCTGAAGATGGTTGTCCACCGTGGCCGCTGTAACGCCCAGATCCCTGGCCAGCGTCTGGCGGTTCATGATTTCGCCAGTGTGCATGCACAGGTAGACGAAGAGGCGCTCGAGATCCAGGACGTTACGCACGTTGAACAGGGCGACCATGTCGCGCTTGAGCACTCGGTCCACGACGTCGATGCGCAGCAGGTCCAGTCCCTGTGGATCATCGAGTAATGCTACTTCAGGAAAACCGCCCAGGATGAGATAGCGGTGGAGATGAGGCTCCAGGGGCAAGGTGCGCTCTACAAGCCTCACGAGAGTACGGGTGTCGACGGGATCCTTACCCCACAGGAAGCCAGGATCGATGTCAACGGTTTCCGGCCTCGGGAGGTCCCTGAGGGCCGCGTACTCGTAGAACGACCATGGGGGTACTGCCACGTCCACCCATCGTCCTACGCCCGGCTCGGTAGACTCGATGCGTAAACGGGCGCTGGCCGAGCCGGTTGCCAGCACCTGGAACTGCGGGTGCTGGTCCACGAGCCACTTGAGCCAGGCTGCCCAGTCACTGCTGTACTGGATCTCGTCCAGCAGCAGCAGTGCCCGGCCCGCGGCGGCAGGGGTCGGATCGAGGCCCATCGCTAGCCGAACCACCTGGTCGAGGCGAGCCAGCTTGAGGACGGGGTGGTCGAATGACGCATACCACACCCGGCGGGCTGGAAGGTCACGTGCCTTCAACACCGCATCGGCGAGCTGGTAGAGAATGGTGGTTTTACCCACCCGCCGGGGACCTTCCAGGATGAGCGCGCGCCGCCAGCCGGGTCTGGAGAGGCGATCCCGGACCGTGCGGAAGGCGGCCCGGCGTACGGGTGGGGCCAGGCGGGCGGGTACCAGGCCCGTGCTCCACCAGGGATTGAAGGCCCGCAATACCCTCAGGACGTCCTCGTCGCTGACCATTGTCACGCCTCCTCGGAAGCAAGAATAGTATACTGATGTTAGTTTGCCAATACACCTCTATCGTAGGGGGCAAACCTCCTCCAGCGGGCACCCATAACCCGGCACCTGGGACAGTTACGCGGTGCAGTCTGATGGCAGGGTTCTCCGGAGGCGGATTTCACTCGGGGAGGAATAGCGGTTCCGTCCCCCGTATCGTACGGAGTGAGTAACGATATCGTTGCTGGCCTTATCCAGGCTGTACGGTGCAGGCTCCAGGTTGACCAACAACACGCCCAGGTCGTCGAGACGCTGAGCGGATCCCGGAGCGCAGTCCGGGGTAGTTGTGACTCTTTCGAAACGGGGGTACGTCAGTGGCGGAGCGTCTGGGCGTCAACTACTGGCCGAGCTACAGCGGACCGGGCATGTGGCGGGACTTCCGGGAAAAGGAGATCGCCGCGGACCTGTGGGCGCTGAAGGCAGCGGGCATCGAGTACACCCGCAGCTTTCTTTTCTGGCCCGAGTTCATGCCCGAGCCGGACCGCGTGGAGCCCGTGATGCTGGAGCGGTTGGGGCGGTTTTTGCGCCTCCACGAGCAGGCCGGGCTAGGGGTGCACCTGACGTTCCTGGTGGGCCACATGAGCGGGCAGAACTGGCCGCCCCGCTGGATGGCCGACCCCGGCCGGCTCTATACGGATCCCGGGCTGTTGCTGGCGCAGGAGCGGTACCTGGAGACGGTGATCCGAGCGGTCAAGGGGAGTCCGGCGCTGGAGGCGTACGTGCTAACCAACGAACTGCCCATCTTCACCGGGCCGGCGCCCGCCGAGGCGGTCAGGGCGTGGGCGTCGAGGATGTACAGCCTGGTCAAGCGACTGGATCCCAAGCGGCCCATAAGCATCGGCGACGGCGCCTGGTACGTGCTGGGCGACCGCGTGAGCGGCTTTCGGGCGACGCACCCGCAGGACGTCATTGCCCCGCACCTGTATCTGGCGGAGACGCACCCCGACCGGCAGATCGGAGCCTACGGGCTGGCGATGGCCATAGCACGGCGGCTGGCTGCGCCCGGGGGGAAGGAAGTGTGGCTCGAGGAGTTCGGTGCCACGCACTCGGTCTTCGGGGAGGCCGAGATCGCGGCGTGGGCGCGGCGGGTGGTCGAGGAAGCCCGGCTGCACGGGGTTACCCGGATCTGCTGGTGGTGCGGCTTCGATTTCCCCGACGGCCTGCGGGACGTGCCGCCGTACAGCCACCATGCTCTCGAGCTGTCGTTTGGCATGATGAGGGCGGATCGGACCCCCCGGCCGGTGGCGGCGGCGCTGCGAGAGGCGATGGAGGCGCCGCTGCCGGCGGTGGAGCGGGTGGGACTGCTGGTGCCGTCGTACCTGTACCAGGAGTACCCGTTCAACGAGCGGCCGGCGGGCGGGGTGCAGCGGGCCATGCTCAATGCGTACGCGGCGCTGCGGCAGCTGGGATACCTGCCTGAGGTGGTGCTGGAGGAGGACCTGGCGGGGGTGGAGGAAAGCAGCGGAGGAGAGGCAGGGGCCGCCGGCGCGGCGGGCGGAGGCAGTGGTGAAGCGGGCGTGCTCCGGGAGGGCCTGCCGCCGGTGCTGGTGGTGCCGTCCGTACAGAAGCTGCTGGCGCCGACCTGGGACCGGCTGCGCTCCTATCCGGGCCGGGTGCTCTACAGCTACCTGCACGCGACAGGCGTTCGGTCGCATGAGGGTGGATGGATATCGGCCGCCGATGCGCGGCGCTTCTTTGGCGGGGAGCCACACAACCGGTTCAACCTGGCTGAACGTGCACCGCAGGTGCTCGCCTGGGACGGTGGGCAACTGGAGCTGCCGAAGGGGCCCGACCCGTTCACCCAGACACCGCTCGTACTGGAGGTGCGGGAGGCCGAGGTGAAGGGGAAGGACGAGCAGGGCCGC
>JBFMCJ010000202.1 GCA_040754675.1 Bacillota bacterium | reverse complement strand
GGCGAGCGCAAAGCTGCCGGCCCAGCCCGAGAAGTGCCCCATGGGGCGGACAACGACCGCGTACGCGAAGATGCCCACCACGATGGACGGAACGCCGGTGAGGGCGTCCGTCAGAGCCCTGACCCATTCCGCCAGCCGGGTGTTGCCAAACTCTGACAGGTAGACGCCCGCCATCACACCCACCGGCACCGCCATGAGACCGGCAGCGGTGACCAGCTGAACCGTGCCCACGATGGCGTTGGCCATGCCGCCACCGGGCTCTCCCACCGGGCGAGGAGGCTGCGTCAGGAACTCCCAGTTGATGGCGCCCAGCCCCTGCCGCGCCACCCACAAGAGAATGCTGCCCAGCGGCAGCATGGCGGCGAGCACGGAGAGGGCGGCCAGCACCACCGACAGCCGGTCGCGGATCCGGCGGCCGGCGCTGACGCCCTGCCGCACGCCGAGCGCCTGAGGCTGTGGTAGCGTCCGCTCCCCTGCCATCATCCGCCGCTAGAGCCTCCCCGAAGCTGCCGACACGCCTCTGGCCACCCGCTGCACCAGCGCCCGGGCGGCGAGGTTGAGGGCGAAAGTCAGCAGGAACAGCATCAGCCCGACCTCGACCAGCGCCGACAGGTAAAGATCGGAGTCCGCCTCGGCGAACTCGTTGGCAATCACGCTAGCCATGGTGGACCCGAGCTCGAAAAGCGACGCCGTGATCTGCGGGCGGTTGCCGATGACCATGGTCACCGCCATCGTCTCGCCCAGCGCCCGGCCCAGGCCCAGGACGACGGCGCCGATAATCCCGGCCCGGGCGTATCCCGACGCCGCCATACGGATGGACTCCCACCGGGTCGCCCCCAGGGCCAGGGCCGCTTCGTGCTGCGTGCGGGGCACCGCGGCCAGCACTTCCCGGCTGATGGCGGAGATAGTGGGGGTAATCATAATCGCCAGCACGGCCCCCGCGGCCAGCATGCCGAGCCCGTACGGCGGGCCCGAGAAGAGCGGGACGGCGCCCAGGTACGTGCCCAGCGGGAGTTCGACGTAGTCGCGGATCAGGGGCACCAGCACGAACAGCCCCCAGAGCCCGTAAACGATGCTCGGAATGGCGGCGAGCAGTTCCACCATGAACGAGAGCGGCTGGCGAAGCCACCGGGGCGCGTACTCCGCCAGGAAGATCGCGACGCCGAAGCTCACCGGGACGGCCAGAAGCAGCGCCAGAAGGGAGGTGACCAGGGTTCCGAACAGGAAGGGCAGGCCGCCGAACTGGCTCCGGACCGGATCCCACTCGGTGCTCAGCGCAAACGAGAGGCCGAACGTCCGCAGGGAGGGCCAGGCGTCGATGCCGAGGACGGTGCCCATGGCAGCGACGAGCGCCAGGATGGTGCACGCCGCCGCCTGGGCCAGCCACCGAAAGGCAACGTCGCCGGCCCGCCTCTTACGAAGCGTCTTCGCCACTCTCCAACCCTCTCTGCGCCGCCGGCTGCCAATGCATCTCCCGGCGGGTGGTCTTCCCGGCCTCCGGCCGTCCGTTGCTCATGGCTTCAGCAGCGGCTTTCCCTGATAGGTCACCTGGCGCAACGCCTTCTCCACCCGCTCCACCACGGACGGGGGCAGGGGCGCGTAATGCAGCACCGGGGCGAATTTCTGGCCGTCGTGTACGGCCCACCACAGAAAATCCACCAGCGCCTTACCCTTCACCGCATCGGGCTGCGCCTCCTGGATGAGGATGTAGGTAAACGCCGCAATGGGGTAGGAGTCTTTACCGGGCGCGTCCACGATGAGCGTCCGGAGGTCGTCGGGTACCGTGACGCCGGCAGCCGCCGCGCTGGTGCTCTCCAGGGACGGCAGCACGAACTCACCGTCCCGGTTGCGCAGCGCCGCGTACGCCATCCTGTTCTGGAGCGCATAGGCGAGTTCCACGTAGCCGATCGCTCCCGGTATCTGTCGCACCTGGCCCGCCACGCCGTCATTCTGCGGCGCGCCCACGCCGACGGGCCACGACACGGCCGTTCCGCTGCCAACCCGCTGCGCCCAGTCCTGGCTGACCCTGGAGAGGTAGCTCGTGAAGATGAAGGTCGTCCCGCTGCCGTCGCTGCGGCGCACCACCACGATGGGCCGGTTTGGAAGCGAGACTCCGGGGTTGGCCTCGCGTATGCGGCGGTCGTTCCAGCGCGTAATGCGGCCAAGGAAGATGTCGGCCAGGACGTCTGGGGTCAACCGGAGGGGCCGGGCGAGCCCGGGGAGGTTGTAGGTGACGGCTACGGCGCCCATGACGGTTGGGATGTGGAGGAGCTTCGCGGGCGCCGACCGGAGCTGCTCGTCGGAGAGGTAGGCATCGCTGCCGCCGAAGTCAACCGTCCCCGCCATGAGCTGCCGGATCCCGCCGCCGCTGCCGATGGATTGGTAGTTGATGCGAACCTCGGGATGGAGCTTGTGGTATTCGTCGATCCACTTGCTGTAGACGGGGTACGGGAACGAAGCGCCTGCCCCGGTCAGGCTGACGGTGCGTGACGCCACCGAAGCGGGCACAGCGGCGGCGGCCAGTATGAGCCCGATGCTTGACAAAACCTTGAAAAGCGTTCCAACGGCCAGGCGAGTCCCGGCAGTAGAGACTTTCACCGCCAGGCCTCCTTTCGAGGTTTCTCAGGCTTTCGCTCGTTTTGAGCCCGCGGCCATTGTCGCCCCGTACCGTTACGGACGCGCCGCCACCGGAAAACACGCTGCATCGGAAACGTTAACAATCTGCAACAGAACGGTGAACGGCGGGCTACGCTTTGGGCCGGCGGTCCTGGCCGGAGGCGGCCGGCGCCCCGTGGGAGGTCCTCCGGGCGGGTTCCACATGCACCGTCACGTCCATCAATTCGGGGAGCGCCCCGTGCAGGGCCTGCTCGACGGATTCGGCGATGTTGTGACCGGTGTGCACGCTCAAGGCGGGATCCACCTCGATGACCACATCCGCCAGAACGCGGCTTCCGTGCAGGCGGGCGCGCAGCCGGGAAACGCGCCGTACGCCCGGCGTCTGGCTGGCGGTTTCCATCATCTGGCGCATCACCGAGGGCGCGGGCGCCGTGTCCACCAGTTCCCGGGTAGCCTTCCAGTAAAGGCGGGCCGCCACCCAGACGATCACCGCCGCTACCCCCAGGCCCGCCAGGGGGTCCAGCCACCGCCAGCCCAGCATGGCCCCCAGCACCGCGAGCACGGTGGCAACCGACGTGAGCGCGTCCGAGCGGTGATGCCAGGCGTTGGCGATGAGGGCCGGGCTCTCCAACCGCCGCCCGGCAGCCAGCGTGTACCAGAACATCCACTCCTTGGTCCCAATGGAGATGACGGCGGCGATCGGGGCGATCCAGTCGGGCCGGGTCGGCCGCCAGAATGCCTGGATGGACCGCCAACCGATGATCGCACCCGCCGCCATGAGAAGGATGGTCAGCACCCGCGTGATCTCCGACTCGAGCCGCCGGTGCCCGTACGGGTGGTCGAGGTCGGGCGGCCGGTCGCCGAGGCGCAGCGCCGTCAGGAAGCCCAGGGTGGTGCCGATGTCCGTCAACGACTCGATGCCGTCGGCCACGAGCGCGTAGGAGTTGCCAGCGACGCCTGCGGCGACCTTGACCGCCGATAGCGCCAGATTGACGACGATGGTGACCAACCCGACCCGGAAACCTTCTGCCACGCGCTCGGACGCCAACGAGGCTCGCTCCCTCGAACGATCGCCGCCAACTGCCTTCGGGCGCAGTGTAACCGCCGGGCAACAGCTTAGCCAAGGTGCCGCCACGGCTTTAGACCCGGCCCTCTCACGGCTTTAGGGCCGCCGAACTTCCTTGGGGCCTCCCCTTGCCCGGCGGAGCCTGCCGAGCCTCGGGGTCAAGCGCGAGCTCCGAAAATGGCCGTGCCGATGCGGACGAATGTGGCGCCCTCCTGGATGGCAAGCTCGAAGTCACCCGACATGCCCATGGAGAGGTGGGCAAAATCCGGGCCGGCCAGGCCGTCGTCACGGATGCGAGCGAGGAGCTCCCGCAACAGCCGGAAGGCCCTCCGTATCGCTTCGACGTCGGTGGTGTTGGGGCCGATGGTCATCAAGCCCACGACGCGCAAGCTGGCAAGGCGCGCCGCGCAGCGCACCAGCTCGGCGGCCCCGTCAGGCGCGACGCCGAACTTGGTGGGCTCGCCGGAGGTGTTGACCTCGACCAGGACGTCGAGGCGCTTGCCCAGCCTTTGGAGGTGGCGGTCGAGCTCCTCCGCCAGGGGCAGGCTGTCCAGCGAGTGGAGCATGGCGATGTGCGGCACCACCTGGCGCACCTTGTTGCGCTGAAGGTGACCGATCATGTGCCACTCAACCGCCGCCGGACCCGGCTCGCCGCCGCCTGGCCCCCCGGCCGTGCGGGCGCCCAGTTCCACAGCCTTTAGCACCAGCTCCCGGACGCGGTTTTCCCCGAAGATACGCTGGCCACACTGCAGCGCCTCCCGGATGCGCGCCGCCTCGACTCCCTTGCTTACGGCCACGAGCGTGATGGAGGCCGGGTCCCGGCCGGCCCGGCAGGCAGCCTCGGCGATGCGCCGGTGCACCAGGGCGAGGCGTTGGGCGATGCCTGTCCCTCCCAACCCGAGCCGCTCCGCATCCGGTCGTTGCTGTGCCGTGTTACCCATCTCCGCTGCGGGCTCCTCGAAGCGCGAATGAAGGTATGCCCGTCTCCCCGGGCACGAATTCTCCCCTGTGCGGCGAACTCCTCATCGGTGACGGCTACATCGCTGTAGTTGCTGTCACAACAACGTCTGGTTGGGATGGAGGACAGGTGGCGCGGCTCGCAGACGTGGCGAGGAGGGCGGGGGTTTCACTCACCACGGCCTCGCATGCCCTCATCGGGTACCCCGATATCTCAGAGAAGACCCGTCAGCGGGTCCTGCAGGTCGCAAGGGAGCTCGACTATGAGGTCGACTCGCTGGCACGGGGGCTTGCCCGGCGCAAGAGCGGGCTGGTGGGCGTGCTGATCTTCGGTGAAGGCATTGCCCACCCGTTCTTTCAGCGGGTGGCCACTCGCGCCATCGAGGAGATTGAGGCGCGGGACCTCAACGCCGTCGTCTCTACCGTTGACCCCAAACGGTTCGAGACCGCCCCCATCTTCCGCAAGATGGTGCGCTACCGGCTCGAGGGGTTGGTGGTAATGGGCATCTGCGAGCGGCATCCGGCCGTCGAGCGCATCATCTCCCGACGGATTCCGACGGTCTTCGTGGATGCGGCGCTGGCCGGCCCGGCGTTCACCAGCGTGCGTACCGACAACCGCCGCGGTGGGTATCTTGCCGGGCGCTACCTGCTGGATCTCGGGCACCGGCGGTTACTGTTCGTCAACGATCTCTCGGAGGCAACCATCTTTCGCGACCGGCGACAGGGGCTGGAGGACGCTTTTCGCGAGCGAGGGCTGGAGTTCAGCCCGGCCCTGGAGGTGAGGGCCAGCACCCAGGTGGAGGACGGCCACCGGGTCGCCCGTCACTGGCTGGCCCTTGCCCCGCGTCCCACGGCCATCCTGGCAGTGGATCGGGTCGCGCTAGGCGTTATCCAGTACCTGGCTACCCTGGGCATGGACGTGCCGGAGGGCGTCTCCGTGATGGGGTACGACGACATCGACATGGCGGCGATGAGCCGGCCCCCTCTGACCACCATTCGCCAGGATGCGTGCGAAATTGCACGGCAGGCGGTGCAACTGCTGGATGAACTCCTTAAGGACCCCGGCGAAACGCCCCCACCCCGCCTCGTGACACCCAGCCTGGTGGTTCGAGCCTCGGTCGGCCAGGCGAAGGCCGGGTGAGACGCGACGAGGCGTGACCGGGTAGCAGCGACTGCGGGCTAGCAACGGTCCCGAGGAGCCGTCATGCCCGAAGCGACCGGAAATGATCGGAAAGGAGAGCGGTTGTCACAATGTCCAGGTTGTGGTTTCGCCTTGCCGTCGGGGTGTTAGTGGCGCTCGTGAGTCTGGCGTCGCCGGTGCTGGCCGGAGCCTCCAGGCTGGTGGTTTGGACTCAGTTCGGCGAAACGACCGCGGAATACAAGGCATTCCGCCAGCTCGCAGACGAGTTCACGAACCAGACCGGGACCGCGGTAGAGCTGGTGCCGGTTCCGTGGGACGACTTCATCAAAAAGATCGGGCTAGCTTTCCCCGCAGGCCAGGGTGGGGACCTCATCGTCACCTGGCCGCACGACTGGATCGGCCAGTGGGCCAAGCAGGGGCTCTTGATGCCGCTTCCCGACGACGTACTCGGGAATGAAAGGAGCCAGTATCCGGCCTCGAGCCTGCAGGCTGTCACGTACGACGGTAAGCTGTACGGACTGCCGGTCACGGTGGAATCCGTGGCCCTGGTTTACAACAAGAAGCTGGTGCCCGAGCCGCCGGCCACCTGGGCCGAGCTGGTCGCCATGGCCAGGAGGCTCAACAAGGGGGACCAGTACGGCTTTCTGATGCCCCTCTTGGAGCAATACCATACGTACGGCATCGTGCGGGGGTTCGGCGGCTACGTCTTCAAGTGGACGGGCTCTGGGTACGACTACGAGGACATCGGGCTCAACAACGAAGGCGCCGTCCAGGCGTTCAGCTTCTTGAGGAACCTCTACCTGACGGAGAGGATCTTCCCGCCGGCCGTCATCGACCGGAGCACGCAGCACGCAGTCACCACGGGCAAATTCGAAGAGGGCAAGGTCGGCATGCAGATCAACGGCCCGTGGGTGATCCCCGGCGCCCGTAAGGCCGGTATCGACGTGGGCGTGGCCCTTCTACCCCTGCTGCCCAACGGCAAGCGCATGGTACCGTTCACAGGCGTACAGTTCGTGGGCATCAATGCTTATACCCCCAACAAAGAGGCGGCACTGACCCTCGCGAAGATGTACGCGAGCCGGCACGGCCAAGAGGTGCTCTTCCTGGCCACCGGCCGCGTCCCGGTACGGCGAGACGTACTGCAGCTTGATTCCGTGAAGAAGGACCCCTTCGTCGCCGTGTGGGCCAAGCAGGCCGAACTCGGCGAGCCCATGCCCAATATCCCCGAGATGCAGGCCGTCTGGAAGCCGTGGGGCGACGCCATGGACGTCATCGTGCCCGGCAAGGGTGACGTCAAGCCGATGATGGACAAAGCGGTGAGCCAGATCCGTCAGGGCATCGAACGCATGCGACGCTGATTTCTCATCCCCCCAACCCCGGTGG
>JBFMCJ010000201.1 GCA_040754675.1 Bacillota bacterium | reverse complement strand
TACCATGACATAGAGGCCATTGGCAAGCCACGCAGCGCATGTTTACTGTATACATCTCGGGGCTTCTTGATGGTTTGAAACCCCGTCATTTCGGGAAGTGTGCGAGTTGAGGAGTTCGCAACTTCGGTCTAACCCAGGCTGATGCGTTCCTCGGGGTAGCGCAGGTGCACCCCGGCCGCCTGGAACCGCTGCGCCAGGGCCATGGCAAAGGTCACGGGCCCCACCTTGCCCACCAGCATCGTCACGACGATGAGCAGCCGAGAAGGGGTGGAGAGATGGGGCGTGATGCCGGTGCTCAGGCCGACGGTTCCAAACGCTGAAACCACCTCGAAGAGGATCGCCAGCGGGTCGAAGCGCTCCAGCAGCATGATGGCCATGGTCACCGCCGCCACCCACATCGACGCCACCACGGCCAGTGCGATGGCGCGGGCCGCCACGCCCCTCGGCAGCCGCCTCTCGAAGATGACGAGTTCGTCCCGGCCTCCGAGCGCCGCCCCTACCGCTGCTCCCACGACCGCCGCGGTCGTGGTCTTGATGCCGCCCCCGGTGGAGCCCGGGGAGACCCCGATGAACATGAGGAACAAAAGGAAGAACAGGGTAGCGGGCCGCAGCGCTTCGGTGGGCACCACGTTGAACCCCGCCGTACGGGGCGTCAGTGCCGAGAAGAACGCTGCCAGAATCTTCTGATGCCACGGCAGCGGGCCAAGGGTGGCAGGGTTGCCCCACTCGACCGCTGCGATGAACACGAACCCCACCACCATCAGAAGCCCCGCCATCGAGAGCGCCACCCTGGAGTGGAGCGTGACCCGCCGGTCCGGGCGCCACGACGAGAGGTCCGCGATGACCGAAAAGCCGATGCCTCCCACCACCAGGAGCCCCGCGATGGTCAGCACCACCAGCGGGCGGTCCAGAAAGCCGGTCAGGCTCGTGCCCCACAGGTCGAAGCCGGCGTTGTTGAACCCGGAGATGGCGTGAAAGATGGCAAAGTAGGCCGCCCGCAGGGGGTCGAGATCCTTCACCCAAGCGAGGAACAGCAGGCCTGCCCCGATCCCCTCGAACAGAAGGGTGACTCCCGCGATCATCCGCACCAACCGCACCAGCCCGGCCAGATAGTTCTGGTGGAGCTCCTCCTGGACCAGCAGCCGCCCTCGCAGGCTGATGCGCCGGCCCGCCAGAACCGCGAACAGCGTGGACAGCGTCATGACGCCCAGGCCGCCGATCTGGATCAGGGTCATGACGACAATCTGCCCGAAGAGTGACAGCCTGGTGCCGGTACCCACGACAGTCAGGCCCGTGACGCATACGGCGGATGTTGCCGTGAAGAGAGCCTCCGTGAAGGTCAATGAGGGCGGCTCGGCCACGGCGACCGGCAGGGAGAGAAGCGCCGTGCCCGCCAGCACCAGCGCCAGGTAGCCCCCCACGAGGAGGCGGCCCGGACTCGTCACGCTCAAACGCTGCGAAAACCGGGCCCACAGGCTCCGATACTCAGCGGCACTCTGAGCCAGCGTGGGCATGGGCACGCAACGAATATACCACGGCCCTCCGCCGGGGTCTACTCAAACCGGAGGGAAAGGGTCTTGCGGCGGCCCTGCTGGCCCGAGCCGTCCGACCGGTCTTCGCCGCCGCGTGAGCCTCCCTCCCCGCTCTGGCCCTGATCCCTGCCTCCCTCGGCCCCTGCCCCCAGCCTCACCGGACGGCCTCGCTGCGCCGGTTCACCCTCCCCGCCGCTGCCGGAAGCCCCGGGGCCGTCCTGGCCCATACCCTCCGCGGAACGGCGCTGTTCGGCACCCGCCAGGCGCTGCAACTGCTCAACGAACCGCGGGGCCACGTCCAGCAGCCGATCGTAGAACGCTCGTTCGGAAACCGGGAGCAGCCGCACCTGCCCCTGACCCACCACCAGGAAGGCCACCGGGCTCAGGCTGACTCCCGCCCCGCTCCCGCCCCCGAACGGGAAGCCCTGGGTACCCTGCTCCTGGGTTTCAAACTCCGAGCCCCCCGCCACGAACCCGAACGAAACCCGGGAAACCGGGATGATCACGGTGCCGTCGGGTGCCTCCACGGGCACGCCGAGGATGGTGTTGACGTCCACCATGGCCTTGATGCTCTCCATGACGGTGCGCATCAGGGCGTCGATGGGATGAGCACTGCGGTCCTGCCTCTGGGCGGCCTGATCCACCTGCTGGGCGGACTGCTCCATCGCGCAAGCTCCCCCGCTTTGCTGGCCCTCATTGCTCGGGGGTAGTCTTCGCGGCCGGCGGCCCGCCCATGCCTTGCGGCGGCAGGCCGTCCTGCACCGGCGGCAGCTCTGCCAGCGATCGCAGCCCGAAGAGTTCGAGGAATCGCCGGGTGGTACGGTAGTAGCGGGGACGCCCGGGCGAGGCTCCCCGGTGGTCGACCTCGATGAGGCCCCGCTCCTGGAGGGTGTTCAAGGCCGCCTCCGAGTTGACGCCCCGGATCGCTTCGATCTGGGCCCGGCTCACGGGCTGGCGGTACGCCACGATGGCCAGGGTTTCCATGGCCGCACCCGACAGCCCCGGGCGCCGCACGGCTCCGGCGGCGCGGCGCAGGATGCCGAAGAAGCGCGCCCGCGTGACGAGCTGGTACCCCTCGGCCACCTCCACAAGCTGCACCCCGTGTTCGAAACGTTCGAGGTGGGCCTTGAGGGTGTCAAGCGCCCGCCCGGCGCGAGCCGCTTCTACGTTCAAGGCGGCCGCAAGCTCGTGAAGGGTCAGGGGCCGCGCGACCGCAAACAGCACCGCCTCGCACGCCGCAGCGTCCTCGTCTAGCTGCGGCTCACGATCCAGATGCTGCCGTTCTGCTCCTTCAGCCAAAGTTCCCCCACCCTGACCAGTTCCAGCACGGTGAGAAAGAGGCCGATCAGTTCGCTACGATCGGCGGCCTCTTCGGCCAGCATCTGCGCGAGGTCCACCGGCGCTGGCGCCCTTGCCCGGCGCCGGACCCGCTCAAGCAGGGCTGCCCAGTCAAAGGCGGGGGCCGGTGCCTGTCGGGCCTGATCGGCAAGACGGCTTCGCCGCAAGAGCCGAGCGAGGGCTTCCACCAGCAGGTCCGGGCTCACCTGGGGAGCCTCCCCGGGCCACGGCCCCAGCATCTTCTGCAGCGTCTCAAGCAGCGCCGAAGGCGCCTGGCGAGGCTGGTGGCGGCTCCACGCCTCCGCCTGCTCCTCGAGCACGCGGGCAGCCTCGCGGAAGCGCTTGTAGGTCTCGGCCCGCAGCGCCAGTTCCTCGAGCGAGCCATCCGGGCCTTCCTCGCCGCTCACAGCCTCCTCTTCCACGCCGGGGGCTGTGGCCTCACCCTGTTGTGAGGACTCCGACTGCGGGAGCGGCGCCAGGCGCTGCGCCTTGGCCGCCGCCAGTTCGGCGAGAATCCGCAGGGCATCGGCAGCACCCCCAAGCCACGCCTCCTGTCTTTCGAAGTCCTCGGGCGGCGGCCCGAAGGCTCGCAGGGTCTCGGCTACCACCGGCTCGAGGCGCACCTCGAGGGGGTCCTGCTGGCCGGAGTGGAGCGCACGCCACACTTCGGCCAGGCGGTCGAGGGTCGCCCGCCAGGGCGGAGGGCTTCCATCGCCGCCGGCTCCGTCCGGCACGGGGTCACGCCGGGTCTCGCTCACGGGCTCACAGCCTTCCGGCACCGATCAGCATCCACAACAGGCGGTAGATCGGCTCGAGCAGCACCTGCGTAACCCCGCTCATGATGAGCAGGACAAGGAGCAGTGGCCCGTACGACTCCAGGCGGGCGATGGCCACCGCCTGCCTTGTCGGCACGAGCCCGGCCAGGATTCGGGAGCCGTCCAGCGGCGGGATGGGAATCAGGTTGAACGCTGCCAGGAGCAGGTTGATCTGGAGGCTGAGGCTCAGAAACTGCCGTACCGCGGCTGACAGGTCGGAAAAGAGCGCGCCGCCTGCCCCGAGGCCGGCCATCACCTGCAGGAGCAGGCTCGCAAGCCATGCCAGGGTCACATTGGCCAGCGGCCCCGCCAGCGCGACCAGCATCATCCCGCGCCGTCCGTTGCGGAAGTAAGCGGGGTTGACGTTGACCGGCCGCGCCCAACCGAACCCGAACAGGAACAGCATCAGCGCCCCTATCGGATCCAGGTGGGCCCGGGGGTTGAGCGAGAGCCTCCCGTCGTACCGGGGAGTCGGATCTCCCAGGCGGTAGGCCACCAGCGCGTGAGCAAACTCGTGCAGGACAATGGCCGGCACGATGGCCAGCGTCCACAGCACCAGGAACATTGGGTCGAAGCGAGCATACCTCAGCATCTTTCGTTCCCCACCTCAACACCACGCCGAGCCCGGGCGGCCAACGCCCTCATGCGCCGCAGAACCCAAGCCTTCTCCTCTTCCCGCCCTCGGGCCTTCCCATCGAGCACGGCTGCCAGAAGCGCCTCCTGAAGCCGGCCCACGGCGGGCCCCGGCGGGCAACCCAAAACGGCCAGGTCCGTGCCTGTCAGGGCAGGGCGAACATGCCGGCCGGCGTTGACAAACCACTCCACCCAATTATAGTCCGGGCTTCCCGGGCCACCCCCGCACGCCGCCAGGTAGACGAGTTGCACGGGCGAAAGTGCCCTAAGCGCCCGGTGGGCCGTGCTGGGACGGCTCACGCGCCTGAGCCTGCGGCGGGCGTCCCGAACGGCCCCGGCCCGCAGGAGGCTCAGCCTCAAGGCCCGTGTGAGCCCCAGACGCCGGGCGAGGAGAAGCGCCCGGCGTTCGGCCCGTTCGCGCCGGTTGCCCAGCCATGGCATGGCCACAGCCATCAGCCGGACGTTCCAGATCCCGTCCGCCTCCCGCCGCTGCACCCGTCCGAGAAGATCCGCCATCACCTTTTCGTGACCGTCGATGGTGTCAAGCACCGGCTCGGCCTCCGGGCGAAGCTCCCAGCCGGGGCACGCCGCATCCCACAGGCCCCATGCCTGAAAAGCACGGGCAACGGGCAGCGCCGGCGACTCCGACAGGGCCCGGCGCACCTCCTGCCCCCTCCGCTCGGCGCTCACCGTATCCACGGCGCGCCGATCGAGAGCGGCTTGCATCCACCGGGCTGTCTCGGGGTCGACCTCCAGCCCGAGCCGCACGGCGAGCCGCACCCCCCGGAAAAGTCGGGTGGGATCGTCCACGAACGAGCCGGCGTGAAGCGCCCGCAGGCGCCGGTTTTGCAGGTCGGCCTGCCCGCCCCACGGGTCGACCAGACGGCGCGCATCCCCGCTGAGCGGCACGGCTATCGCGTTGATGGTGAAATCCCGGCGGGACAGGTCTTCGTCGATGGCGCCCGCTGCACGGGGCAGAGGCAACGCCCCCGGCCTTGCGTAGCTCTCGGAGCGGGCGCGGGCAATGTCCACGTACGTGCCGAACGCCGCCACGCGGGCCGTCCCGAAGCGCTCGAAGACGACCAGGGCTCCCCCGACGCGGCGCGCCAGCTCCCGCGCGACCTCATCCGCTTCGCCCACCACGGCGACGTCGACCTCGCGGATGGCACGCATTCCCAGAAGCCAGTCCCGGACCGCCCCGCCCACCACATAGGCCGCCGCGCCGAGGTCCCGGGCGACCGCCTCCACCGCCTCGACCAGGCGGAGCGTCTCGCCTGCGAGCGCGCCGGCGAAGTCGGATCTCACCCGGTCCCACCTGCGGGCGATCCGTCCGGCCCGGCGGCGAGCACCACGTCGGTGGCGATCATGTCCTCGAACGCCTCCCGGCGCACCCACAGCCGGGCCTGTCCGTTGCGGACGGCCACCACGGGCGGTCTGGGAAGCCCGTTATAGTTGGAGGCCATGGAGTGGTGGTAGGCCCCCGTGGTCAGCACGGCCAGGACCTCGCCACTTTCGAACGGCGGGAGTTCGGCGCGCTCGACCAGGATGTCCCCCGACTCGCACAGGCGCCCGACGATCTGCACGGGTTCACCTTTCACCCCGTACGGAGAGCGAGCCAGCACGGCCGTGTAGCGCGCCTGGTAGAGCGCCACCCGGGGGTTGTCGCTCATGCCCCCGTCGACGGCGGCGACCAGCTGGCCGGCCGCCAGGCGCTTGATGGCCCCCATCCGGTAGAGGGTTGTCCCCGCCTCGGCGACGACGGAGCGGCCGGGTTCCAGGATGAGAAACGGCATGGGAAGCCCGGCCCGGGCAAGCGCCGCTTGCAGGGTGGAGGCAATGGCCTCGACCAGGCTCTCGATGGAGGGTGGCCTGTCGGAATCGGTGTATCGCGCCCCTAGGCCCCCTCCCATGTCGATTTCCCGGCAGACCGCACCCGTCCCGCTCGCCATCCGGGCGGCGAACTCCGCCACCACCGAGGCCGCCTGCCGGTAAGGCTCGATCGCCAGGATCTGGGAGCCAATGTGAACGTGGTAGCCCCGGAACTCGAGCCAACGGCTTTTCATGCACCGTTCGACCGCCTGTTCGGCCTGCCCGTCCTCAATGGGGATGCCGAACTTCGAATCGCCGTGGCCCGTCTGGATGGATCCGTGCGCCCCGGCCCTCACGCCAGGCAACAGGCGCAGCAGCACCCTGACGCGCCGGCCTGCAGCGGCGCCCACCTGCTCCCATTGTTCGAGCTCCCACAGGCTGTCCAAGACCACGCGGCCCACGCCCAGGCGGACGGCGAGCTCCATCTCGTGGCGGCTCTTGTTGTTGCCGTGCAGGATCAGCTTGCCCGGGTCGAGCCCCGCCCGGAGAGCCAGCCTCAACTCGGCCTCCGAGGAAACATCGGCCCCGAGGCCCTCTTCGGCGACCAGGGCTGCCATGCCCCCCACCCAGAAGGCCTTCGCGGCATACGCCGCCATGCCGCCTGCCTCGAGCCCCGCCAGCGCGTTGCGGTAGCGGCGGCACGCCCTACGAACGGCCTCTTCATCGACGATGTAAAGGGGCGTCCCGTAGGATCCGGCCAGCTCCAGCGCGTCGCAGCCGCCGGGAGCCAGGTGCCCGGCCTCGTTGACGGCGACTTCGAACGGCAGCCCCAATGGTCGACCCCCCTGCCGCGTGCCGGCCGGCGGTGTGTCCGGCGGCTGCTCCGATGGTACCACAGGGGGGCGGAAGTCAGGAGGGGTTCTGGTCCTGCTCGGCTCGGGGCGCTCGGTGCTTTCGCACCGAAGGAATGGGGTAGCGGAAAAGCAGGCGGGAGAGCGCCCGGCGGTTGAACGGCACCAGCGGCCACAGGTAGGGCAGCGAGAA
>JBFMCJ010000200.1 GCA_040754675.1 Bacillota bacterium | reverse complement strand
TCAGGTGCCACGCTTTCCTCTGCTTGCTGGCGCAGTACGTCAGGTGGCACATGATGCAGGCGTTGGAGCCCCTTTTGGCCCAGGAGAAACAGTATTCCTTCCGGCTGCTCATGGAGCACCTTGGCACCATCCAGCGGAACACTATGGAGATCGCTGGTCAGCAGTTTACCCTTACCACCGAGCCCGACGACTTGCAGCGCCGGATCTTTGCTCACCTGGGGTTGCCCTTACCGTAGCCACGGAGTTGAAAACCCGGTTGGGCAAAAGAACCAAGTGGCCCAACGGGTTCCACTGTCAGCTCCCCCCGAACTTGCGTCTAGGTTCTGCTCAACTTCTTCAATCATAACGATGGGCGCACTCCTGGCCCGCCCATGGACCCACAAGCTCAGGGCAACCATGCTTTGGAGCCCGCGACCCTCTCTCGACAGCGGTACTTCCCACTCCTGCTGTCCTGCTCTTATCCGCCTACCTATCTCGACTTGGCCCAGCAACCGATCCTCGCCACCGGGTGCCGCAACCAAGACGACCTTGAAATCGCCCGGTCCCTCCACACTGGCCATGGCGCGTAGTGCCACTTGGGTGGCAATCCCGGCGCGTTCTCCCGGTATCTCCCCAAGCTGGCCCGATAAAGCGTCGCGCAATCGGGCACCCACGTCTGCGCGCCATTCACTGAGGTCGCCCAGCGAGCGGGACAGGGCTGAGGTAGAAGCCAGGCGACACGCGAGGGCCGGATCGCGCCCGGAGGCGACCAAGACCGCACCCACCCACTGCTTCATCCGCCGGTCAAAAGTCGCCGAGACCTCGCCAGCTTCGTTGAGCAGCGAGTGCCTCACTTCAACGTATTCCTCTTCGGGGGTTCCACGTCGCCAGCATCTGGACGCGTACCCCCAGTTCCCACTCGGGGAGGTCGGTTCCGTCGAGATCGTCGTCGACCGTACGAAAACGGTTCGGATTCTCGAGCTCGTAGGCTATGGCGTAGTCTGCAAGGGGGCAGGGTCGCCAGGCTTGCGAGGCGGAAGCCAGAGCAACCGCTTCCGGACAGGAATCATCGCCATCCACACAATACTTTCGGCCGCATCCGAGCAGGATTTCGACCTTGATGGGGGTACTCGTGTTCCCCCTCCAGAAATCGTCCCTAAAGGGCACATCACGCCTCCACCACAGGGTTGTCGGATTCAGGACCATGTCGATGGCCTGTAGGAGCGTGCTCTTCCCGGAGTTGTTGGGCCCGATGATCAAGTTTAGTCCGGGTTTCAACGTGACATCGAGGTGTGTGATTCCACGGAAGTTGTCGACCTGCACACGCCTGATATACACCCGGACACCCCCTCCGTCGCAGTTGACCCGGCTTAGCTCCGTTCCGCGGAACACCTGTCCCCACAGCCGGTATCTCACCAGGGCTTTACACCAGAAGGAGACTTTCAAGTCGTCTGCCTCGCAGAGATACTATCCTGCGGTCGAACTGGTCCTCAATCTTCACGTGGATCTCCCTCGCAGGGTAGACCTTGCATATGTTGGAACACCGACCGAGCAGATAGCCAACGCACAGGAGCACCGGCAGGAAATGACCGCCAGAGACAAGATCCGCTAGAGGTGGAGCACCCACCAGCGGAGGTTTTAGTTCATGGACGATCTCGATGAATTGCGCGAGCAACATGGGGTACACAACCAAGTTCTTGACCTCAGCGAGCGTTACCCATTGGGGCGGTACCCGTCCCGGACAGGATCAGAACCGACTGGTGCCTACGCCAGTCGGGATCGTCCAGCACGTGTTCCGGGAGGTTATTCCGGCACAGGCTCCACCCCCAGCCCTGCTGTTCCAGCCACCCGGTCAACTCGAACATGGTGGGGGGCAGGCTGAAGGGCCACGGTTCCCCCGCCCTGCTCATGAGTGCAAGGAGCGCCATCGTACCGTCCGAGGCCAACCGACCGTACGAGGCCTCGTGGGTCAACCGGAACCCCTTCAGTTCGCACTGTGCCACCGCAAAGGTCCACAGCGCACCCTTAGTCACCGCTTCCTCTAGCAGCGGTTCCGCATCGCCGTCACTACGCCCGGAGAAGCACACCTCGAGCACCACTTCCTCATCCCCAAGCCTGACTTTCCGCCGCACCCTGCCTCCAGCATCCTCGCACCTGATCAGATCCACTTCCCACCCGCAAGCCCGCAGCCACCGAAGTACCGCCTCAACCGAAACCTCCGATCCAAACGGCCACTCCAACCCCGCAAGCAAGAACGCCCGCCGCAACACGCGCACCTGATCCGGTGCCAGCCAAGCCGCGAAAAGGTCGCTGCAACCCACTTGCGCGTCTGGAGAGAACGGCCTACCCCCGCCGTGGGCCTCATCCCATTGTCGCGCACGCCCTCCCGCGACAAGGCTGCAGGCCATGGCATAAAAGCAAGCAGCGGCGACCGCGTCTGCCATGGAGCCTTCTTCGTCGCCGAGGAAATGAAGGCGCGTGTGGACCAGACCAGGCCACGTATCGCGCCAGTTCAGGCACGTCCACGGGCCACCGGGCCCGTGGTCAACCTGCCAGGACCGCCCCTCCCGGTCCAGCCAGGCGAGAACATCCGACACCCTAAGCCCCGCCTGGCCATCACACCCGATCCCTGCCGCGGCAGCGGCTGAGCAGAGCCTTGCCAGAAGCTCGTGGGGGGTCACCCATTCGGCCTCGTCCACTGCGGACCACCCCGGCTATCATAAAGAGCTCCAACCACCCGGTGCACACGGCCACGAGGGGCGCTCCATGGAACCGTCCAAGTGCTCTGCCAGCTGCCAAACTTCGACGGCATGGTCGGGATTCCCTTCCGGATACTCACGATCGCCGCCCCCGCACCATCTCCGTACCACCGCACCGGTCATCATCGTCTCGAACACCCCCGCCGCCACGACCGGACCGACCCATCCCGTCCAACGACTGGGGTCCCCGCTACCCTTCCACCGAATGTGGTTCCCGGTCCAGCGTACCGCGGCACCTCCGTCAACAAGTGACGGACCTCGCTCCAAGGAGGCGAACTGGTAACGCCACCCGCCGGCCCGCGTTTTCTGTAAATCTCCCCTTGCTTGACTGGAGCTTCAACGACCGATTCACCTATCCGGGCCAGACAACCGCCGACGGCGCGGCCTGCAACCCCGGCGCCCGGAAGCCACCCGCCATCCGCCGTTCACACGACGTCCCGCCACCCACCGGCATCCCTCACCAACTTCGCCGCCAGCGCCTACTTCTCATCGAGATTCAACCGTCGGTCGCCGATCTCTTCAGCCCGTGCTCAAGGACCTGCTCGGGCTCTCGCGGTAGCCGGGCTTCCCTGCCCCCTAAGCAACACGACGACTGGCCGCCTGAGAGGATGATGCTGTTCCGTCTCCCCGTGGGACGTATACCGGAAGGCGTCCATGATGCTCCATCGTCCTCGCGAAACAGTCCTAAAAGACTGTTGGGCGATTCCTCCAGATTTCCCAAGACATCTGAAAAACATTCAGACCAGGCACGCCACCCCCAGCCTACTGGTTCACCGCGGGGCTCCGCGTGACACGTAGTTGCCCCCCACCCTCCTCGCAAACCAAGGGGCCCCGATTCGGGGCCCCGCCATAGGGATTCTCTTCTCGTCGCCTACCCGAATATCCGCTCGAGGCGTTCTCTGGGCGTCTCGGTGGTGAGGAAACTCAGCACGACGATCAGCACTGCGGAGAAAGGGAGCACGAAGAATATCGGGTCCAGCCCCAATGGCTTCACAAAGTACAGCACCGAATACACGATCGCGCAGACGAGCATGGTCCAAAACGATGCATCAGGCGTAGCCCGTTTCCAGAGTAAACCCACCCACACGGGACAGAACAACGCACCCGAAAGCACGGCGTACCCCAGGTTCCAGATGGGCATGATGACCGGCATCCACAGGCCCCAGGCAAGCGCGAACAACCCCATGAGGAGCGTGGCAAGCCGGGCCACGTACGCCAGCTTCCGCTGAGACGCCGCTGGGTTGATGAAGCGGCGGTAAATGTCCTGCGTGAAGGTGGTCGCACCGTACAAGAGGATGGAGTCGGCTGAAGACATAAGCACGGCCAGAAAGGCTGCCAGCATGATTCCGGCCAGAGCCGGGTGTAGGCCCAGGATCAGCTTAGGGACTGCCTGCTGGGGATCCTTCAACCCAGGATATGCTGCCGCCGCGCAGATACCCAGGAAGAAGGGCACAAGGTAGTAAACGGCCGCGAACCCGTACGAGTAAAATGCCCCGGCACGCGCGGTCCGCTCATCTTTTGCCGCCAGCAGGCGTTGCCACGTATACGTGGCCAGCGTGACGCCAGGCCCGATGCTGAGAAGCCACGCCCAGATCTGGGTGGACCCTGGTCGGAACAGGTCGAAGTGTTGTGGTAACTGGCTGACAAGCACGCCGGTACCACCCAGCTTAATCCAGTAAAAGATTAACATGGCCAGGAAAGCAGGAATGAGGATGCCGAACTGAAGCACGTCAGTCCACACCTCTGCCTTGAGGCCGCCCATCACAGTGTATGTGAGCATGACCAGTGTTCCCACGACGGCACCGACCCACGCGGGTATGCCGAGTAGGACGTTAACGATAACCCCAGCAGAGATGACCTGTAAGGTCATTTGGGTGAGGGTATAGAAAAGGAGTAGCACCGCTGAGAGCACGCGCGACCGATCGTCAAAGCGCTCCCCCACGACGTCGCTGATCGTGTAGAGCCCCGTCCGGCGTATCCTTCTTGCACCCAGCCAGCCGATGAGAATCGGGCACCACAGCGCAGCCCAACCGAAAGCCCACCAGTATCCGCCGATCCCAATCGTGTATCCTTGCCCACCCAGTCCCATGATGGAACCGGCACCAATCCAGGTGGCCACCGAAGTAGCCACAAAGACAGGTGTCGTCAGGGACCGCCCGGCCAGCCCGTAATCGTCGAGGGACTCCTGTTTGCGAAAGGCATACCCTATCCCGAGGACTACCGCAAAGTACAGGATCATGATTACATACACGATACCCTGGCCGCTCATTCGCTAACCTCCTTTCCGGCTCTCTGCAATACCCTGCCGGCGGGTTCGCCGAGCTCTCCACGCCGCAAGGCCAACCTACCGTTGACGATCACGGCCTCGACTCCGAGAGGGTGCTGGCGCGGGGATTCATACGTGGCCGTATCCCGCACCAGTTCAGGGTCGAAGACGACCAAGTCCGCGAAGTAGCCGGGGGCGACCAAGCCCCGATCGGTCAGCCCGTACACCCGGGCCGACAGGCCCGTCATCTTGTGTACTGCAGACTCGAGCGTCAGCCACTGCTTTTCTCGCACGAACAGTCTGAGCACTCGGGGGAACGTCCCGTACTGCCGGGGATGCGGCTTGCCCGGTCCCGGCATTCCGTCTGACCCGACCATCACTGCCGGATGCACAGCGATGGCCCGGATGTCCTCGGCCGACATGGTGAAGGTGACGACCGTACCGTTGCCCGCCGTCCGCCTCACCAACTCCACCACCGCCTCCCGCGGCGTGCGGGCACAGGCCTGCGCCAGTTGGGCGACCGTCTTACCCTCTGCCTCCCGCCAACCCGGTGCGGAACTGACCATTACCCCATCCCACCCACCAGCGTCCTGCACAAAGTTCTCCCAGGTCCCGTCATCACCCCCCTCCACCTGATCCATGATGGTCTGGAGCGACTGCGGGTTTGCCAGTCGCTCGAGGAGCCCGGCCACCCCTCCCGTAAGGGATACGGGGGGGAACAGGGCGGTTAGCAGGGTACTGTTGGCCTCATACGGGTACTGGTCCGCCCACACTGCCAGACCCCTTGCCCGGGCGCGTTCGATAAGGCCGAGGGCCAGTTCCGCCTTGCCCCAGTTGGACCGCCCCATACACTTAAGGTGAGAGATCACGAGGGGGACACCCGCTATGCCCGCCACCGTTACGGCTTCCTCTATGGCCCCCAGCAGGCGGTGGCTCTCGTTCCGCATGTGTGTCGCATAAATACCACCATGGTCAGCGACGACGCGGCATAGTGCGACCATTTCGGGCGTCTCTGAGTAGGCACCCGGAGGGTAGACAAGACCGCTCGATAGACCAGCTGCGCCCGCCTGGAGCGCCTCCTTGAGCAGGGAGCACATGTGATCCATCTCGGACGCGGAAGGTGTTCGCGCATCAAATCCCATGGCCGAAATCCTCAACGTACCATGACCTACGAGCGGAAGCAGATTCTGCCGCAATGGTCTCGAAACAGCCAAATCCAGGAAGCTGCGGAATGTCCTCCAGCGAGGGATCGAGGTCATACCCCCGTTAATCGGCGCAGTGTAACGAGCCAGTTCGTCGGCTGGGGAAAGGTCCGGGGCAAAGCTTAGCCCGCAATTGCCGATCACTTCCGTAGTGACGCCTTGCCGCAACTTGTCCTGGTACGCGTCGTCGAGCACCGCAACCACGTCAGAGTGACTGTGGGTGTCAATGAAGCCGGGGGCAACTACCCGCCCCTCTGCCCGCAGGACGAGCTTGGCCGGTTGGGAAAGCGAGCCGGACACCGCCTCTATGCGATCACCCCGTATGCCTACATCGGCTACAAAAGGCGGCCTTCCGCTGCCGTCAACCACTGTACCCGCTACGATGAGTATGTCGTATTGCACCGCAAGCCCCTCCACGACTTTCTTCTGCTGCCTTTGCCCATCAATACTCCGGTCCGCCAGGTCCACCCTTCCGTCATCGGGACGAAACAGAGGCCCCGACGCTGTCCGTTTGTCGGAGGATTTGCCCCGGCTGGTGGCGAAAGCATCCTGTGCGCACAACAGGGCGGAAGGGGTCTGGCCGATGGCGCTAACTGTCGGCCAAGCGCTGCAGGGGCCCTTGGCCGGCTGTCGACTTTTGGCTGGCCAAAGCGGACTGGATAGGGTGATCGAATCGGTGGGCGTGCTGGAGGCACCGGATTCGGTGAACTGGGTGCGCGGCGGGGAATTGCTGCTGACCATAGGGTATTTTCTGGAACGTTCCTCCGAACAGGGCCTCATCGAACTGCTCCAAACGGCGGTTGCCAGGAACGCAGCGGCGCTGGCCATCAAACTGGGACGTTACGTAGATGGACTCAGCCCTGTTGTGATCGCCACAGCGGAAAACCTGGCGCTGCCTCTGATTGAAGTCCCGTTCGAATTCGCGTGGTGGGATATGATCGGACCCGTCTTGCGCCACCTTTTCGGCCGTCAAGCCGGCGTCCTGGAACACTCACGCCAGGTAAACGAATGCCTCGCTAACTCGCTCG
>JBFMCJ010000199.1 GCA_040754675.1 Bacillota bacterium | reverse complement strand
CGGTCGCTGTCGCGGAAGAACCGCGAGACCTTGGGGACGAACCAGTCCAGCAGCGCCCCGGGCTCCAGGCGGCCATCCCGGAGCATCCGCACCAGGCCGTCATAGCTCCCGGCGCGCACCCAGGCCAGGAAACCCTCCAGCCTGCGCTCGAGCACGTCCGGCCTGTAGCTCCGCAGGTCCAGCCCCAGCAGGGCCGGAGAGGCAGCGCAGAACTCCGCAAAGTCCACGTGCAGCACCCCCACGTCAGCGTGCATGTCCTCGTCCGCGGATGAGGGACGCCACGCACCCGCCCAGGGCAGCCGCGTAAACCGCCACGGCCGCCATAGCCGCCGCCCGCTGCCCCCAACCGGGTCCCCAGAAGACAGTGCAGAGGGCACCGAGGCGGGCCCCCGGGGGATAGAGCGCCAGGAAGCTGCCGAAATACCCGAGGCCAAAGGCCAAAAGCGTACCAAGCCGCACGGCATCGTCCGCACACCCAGCCTCCGACCGCAGGGCAGCCCCGAGCGAACGACCCTCCGCGCACGCTGCCCGGGAAAGCCCGTGCGGCAGCCCTGCCACCACGACACCCACCCCCTCAGGCCCCAGGCTCCTACTTGCCCCCCGCTGCTCCACCGCCTAGCACGCTCAGAAACGGCACCGCGCCCCCGGTCACCTGTGGCAGCCTGCCGTCCCACTTCTCAATCGCCTTCAGCGTCGCCTCAATCTCCCGCAGGCGCAACAGTTCGGGCGTGACCTCCTGCTTCTGGATCTTCAGCGCTTCGGCCTCGGCACGGGCCTGGGTCAGCTTCTGCTCCGCCTCGATCTTCACCCGCTCCAGGTCACGCTGGGCCTTCAGCGCAAGCTGCTCCGCGGCCTGCTTGGCCTCGATGGCCCGGTTGAACTCCTCCGAGAAGTCGAAGTTGACGACGTTGAAGCCGTCAACCACGATCCCGTACGGGGCCAGCTTCGCCCCCAGCTGTTCCGCCATCCGGGCGGAGACCTGCTGGCGCTCGGTGATGAGTTCCTCCGCGGTGTATTGCGCCGTCACCGCCTTCACACACTCCTGCACGGCTGGGGCAATGATGGTGGCTGCGTAATGCATCCCGACCCTGCGGTACAGGTCGTCCACCGCGGAAGCGTCGACATGGTAGTTCACCGCGATCAGGCTACGCACCGTCTGCAGGTCGCGCGACGCCGCCTGCGCCTCCGTCTCCGTCTTCTGCACGCGTACGTCCACCAGCTCTACCTGCCGCACCACCGGCAGCACGAAGTGCAGCCCCTCGCCTATCGCCCCCTTGACGGCCCCGAACTGGAGCACGACGCCCCGGTGCCCGGCGGGTACCACGACCCAGAACCGGAACACCAGGAAAAGAAACACGACGGCCGCGATACCAACCGCCACCTTGACCCTTGGGCTGAGCGCGCCTGGGACTTTCCGCGCCCTGGGCCTGGCCACATCTTGCAGCATCTTTCCCCCTCCTTTCCCGGGTGAAATCAAGACCACACCGCACGTTTGCTTCTCCACGCGGGCTTGGAGACACGAGCACCAGGTGGCCAGCGGCGGCCAGTAAGTGCCGCACCCTTACCACGCCCCGGCGGCCATCACCTCCTCGTACGCCTGCTCCTCCAGCGACTCCAGGAAGCTCCCTGGCTTCCCCGTGGGTCCGCGGTCGAACACCACGTCCAGCTCGTTAGGCAGGACCCGACATCTCCCGTCCAGGTACCACTCGCCCTTTTCATGCCGCAGGTAGAACACCCGCTCCACGGGAACCCCGGTGTCCTCCCCGCCGACCCGCCAGTTCTCCAGCATCTTCACCAGAACCGCCGGCCGCGCGGGAAACAGCAGGTCCAGTCGACCCAGCACTGCACCACCTTCGCAAAACCGCCCACACCCAGAGCCCCGAGGATGCGCGCCGCCACCTCCGGCTCAAACGGCCGGCGGTAGGCACGCTCCTCGGAAACTGCCTGCACGCTCACCCGCCGCACGGCCGCGGGAGCCGGTCTGACCAAAGCATGCCGCGGACAAGGCCAGGATCACAGCGCGGACGCAGCCGCGCCAACTACGCGGGCTCCATCTCCCCCGGCGCGGCGCCGCGCTCGGAGCGAACCATGATTCCAGCGCGCCAAACCGGCCTGCGCAAGCGGCCACGACCACGCCCGTTCCACCCGGCTTCCCGCGAAGCGTTTCAGCACCCTCAGGACAGCGGGAGCCCGGCAAGGCGCATCCCGGCCAGCAACAGCAGGACTCCCGCACCGGTCAGGGCCGGCCGCGCCAGCCGCCACCGCCGGGACTCAACGGTCTTCCCGTGTCTCCAGAGCCGGGGGAGACGGGCCAGGTCGGCCACCGCCATCACGAAACGCGCAAGAAAACACAGGAGGCTGGCGCCTACCAGCGCCAGCCCGAGCCACTTGGCCACCGGGGCACCTCCTCTACTTCGGACCCAGGATGCAGCCCTCCCAGACCTCGCATTCCCGGCACTTCCAGGACTGCGGCGGAACAGGGTCGCGCGCCCCCGCCTCCAGCTCCCGGAACACCTCCAGGGCGGACGCGGCGGCCGCCAGGTCCACAGGGGCGTCGCGCCGTTCGCCATCCAGGAAGACCCGCCTCCACCCGGCCCCGAAGGCCAGCCCGCAGAGGTCGGCGTGTAGCTCCATCACCGGCCAGGCAAACCGGGCCGGGAAGGCAGGCAGGGGCTCGCGCTCGATCACGGCGCTGCCCTCCGAGCCGTCCGGCTCGGCGCACAGGAACAGGCCCTTTTCCCGGACCCACCGCCTGGGCCCGCCGCCCGAGACCCCACCGGGCAGCAGGGACAGCCCCAGCAGGCCGTCGCCGCCCAGCACCTCGCCTCCGGCCACGGCATCCGACAGGGCCAGGTCGAGCAGGTCCTCCGGGGAAACCGGAACTGCCCTGACCACCCCCTGGGCCAGGGCCAGCTGCACCCGGTCGGCCAACCAGGCGCGGAACACCGCCGGCTCAGCTTCCCTGGCCTCCACCACCGCGGCCCAGTGGCACCACTTGAGCCGGGCCACGGTCACAGCCGACACCCAGACGACGCGGTCGGGATCGGCACCTGCATGCACCTTGGCGCGCTTGAGCATCTCCCACACACGCGCCACATACCATGCCCCCTTTCTCCGTTCTCAGTCCGCGCGGGCCGGTGTCGAAACCGCCGTCCGGCGCCTGCCCGCCGGCATCCGCGCGAGAACGCGCCTGGGACGGTACCGGACGGCGCAGCAGGAACCGAGCGGTCTGCCGCTGCCACACCAGCAAGGCTCGTCCCCGAGATCCTGCGGGACAGGGTCGAGGCGCGCGGCGGCCCAGCGGACGAAATCGGCGGGCGTGCGCCAAGACGCGCTGTCGCGGGCACGGCACTCAAGGCCCATCACACGGGCTATCCTCCTGAGGAGCCACCTGGCAGGCAGGCGCCGCCTGCGGCCGGGCGGAACGCGCAGCCTAGGGGCGGATGCCAGCGGCCAGCCGAGATCCGACGCCCGCACCGACGCGTACCGCCTGGGGCCGCACTCGGAGGCCAGCTGGCTCAGCAGGTCGACCAGGTCAAAGGCCACCCCGTGCTCGACGCCGCGGAAGTCCCAGGGCGTCACTCCCCAGCCCGGGAGGGGGACACGAGAACGCTCGTCGCCCGCCTGGTCATGTACACCTGGCCGGTCGCGCTTCGCGCCCACAGCCGCACCACCTCCTCCGTTCCGTCTTCGTATGCAACCCTTTCGTGCCACTGCGCTACTACGCTGCCGGGTAGCGTCCACACGGTCGGGAGCCACTGCGAGGGGAAGCGACTGCCGGCACGCGCCCAGGGCTTCCCGGCAAGGTCGAGCGCCGACTTCACCAGCCGGCCAGCCGGGAGCATGTTGATCATACCCACGCAGCCAAGGCTGCGCAGCCGCCGCACGAACAGCGCCAACTGCCACCGACCTTCGGGGGTGCCGTCCGTGCGCACGGCTATTTCCAGGAAGGGGTTGACCTCAACGGGCCACCGGCGCGGGGCGGCATTGAGCCAGGGAGCCCACTCCAGATCGTCCACCTGCTCCTTGAGCCAGCCGACACCAGGCGGCCGGCCCCCGCAGACAGCGTGCAGCGTCCTCACCCTGCCGGGACAGGCGACCAGGTAACCAACGAGCGTCCAGCCGCGAGCCAGGCGGAGGCGCGGGAAGCAGGACAGGCACCAGCCCGGGTCCCAGGGCACGGGCGCCACCACCTGGCGCTGGACCCCCATGGCGACCGCGCGGGCCAGGGAACGCACGCGCCCTTCGGCCATCGCCAGTCGGCGCTCGACCAGAGCGACCTCATCCGCGGGGACGACAACTTTCAAGGGGCAACACCTCCAGCAACGGGAACCAGCTTTTCCCCCTCGAGGCGCAGGAGCTGGAATTTGTCCTCACCCACGAGGAACAACCAGGGAGCACCGACGCCCAGGTACCGCGCCAGACGGGTGGCATCGTGTGGCGTTTCCACAAAAGCCACCACACCGGAACAGCCGAGGCGCCTGCGCGCCCCGCTGACCGGATCCCCTAGAACGCACAGCCGGTGGACCGGAAAGCCGCGGAAGTCCTCCAGAAGATAGAGATCCCCGCGGACATAGCACCAGAATTCCTGCTCGTCGCTCTTCGGCCGCCGACCTCCCCTGCTGGCGGCGGGCACGAGGTTGAGACCTTGGAGGGAAGCCGCGCGAGCTGCCTCCCAAGCCGCGCGGTTGCGGTCATCCAGCCACTTGAGCAAGGTGGCAACCGACCAGGTGGGTCTGGGTATCCAGGTGGGGGTGCCACACCTGCCCTCTATCCAACCGTCCAGCTGGCGAGACCAGGTGCGGTTGTCCCGTGAGAGAAACACCCACTCGGTAATCCCACGGGCATTCTCAAGGAGGCGCCGCCACGTTTTCCAACCCATAGGGGCCAGTACGACGACGGTGAGCTGGGAACCTCGGATCAGGCCGACAACAGGTCTGGGTTGGACTGGAAGGCTTGCCACGCGGGTGAGCTCCCGCCCAACGAGGATGTTTTCCCGGTCCACCCCATTCCGGACAAACTCCGCGAACAAGGAGCCGTGGTTCGCAAGGTGCTCACCGGCGGCCACCGTTGTCCGGGAGCCACGCGGCCTCACCTTAAGGCCGGCGGCGGCGGCACCCCTTGTCCTGAGCACCAGGTACCGCCGGCGCGCATCGCTACGGGCACGGCGCTCGCTCACCAACCGGCGTCTGACCAGGTCCTGTACTACCCGCGTGCAACGGTCTCTGTCACCGCCGCACCAAAGATCGCACACATCACTCAGCCACATCGCCTCGACGCGCGCCAGGTCCTTCAGGATTCCGTCCCGCACGGAACTCTCCAGCGCCACCACCTCCTCTCTACCCCGCTTGCTGCCGTGCTCCCTGCCTTGGGCTGGTTTTCCCGCAAACCCTTACGCCCGAAATGCAAGCGGCTTCGGGTTTTGCCCAGAACAGCCCGGAGGGGGGCGCAACCCATTGCCGCAGTTGGTTTGGCAGGGCCTTCAACCGGAAAATTATTCGTGGGCGTTCACCCGTTCGGGTAAGACGACTCCAACCTCGACTGGTACGAATTGGGGGCGGGACAAAGCATCTCCTTCCACGATGATGAGCTCCACGGAGCCGGCAGACTGGGGGTCGGTGACCACTTCCACCTGGTAGCGCAGGCGGTTTCCCTCGTCCCCTGCCAGCAGGCCGGCGCGGACCAGAGCATCCACCAGGTACTTCACGCTGTAGTCAAACGCGTCTGCGTCGGCGGATCGGGGCCGCACGTACCGCAGGAAGAGCGTGGCCTCCTCGAAGGGGGCCACGCCGGCAAGTTGCGGTTCGGCCGCCGCCACCAGCGTTTCCCACAGAGCCCGGGTTTCCGTCTCTACCTGGATCGACCACCTGGCCTGCCAGCTGCACCGGAACCACCGGTTGAACGGGGCTGGTGCCACGGGGAAGACCAGTTTCACCGCCCGCATTTGGTCTGCGGTGCCCACTTCCACCAGCACCCGGCCCCCAAGGGCCACCCCAGTCAACCCAGAACCGGGGGCTACCAGATCGCCGGCCGCCTGCCGCGCCAGCTCGGTTATCCGGGTAAGGAGCTGCGTGTACGAAATGTACACGTGACCTGCAGACTCCTGCAGCGCTTCCAGGTGTGCTGCCCAAAAAGAAGCGGCCAGGGTTTTCTCCGGCCGGTCCTTGGTACTGTACTTGCGCCGGGATTGTCTCTTCCCTATCAAGTCGGTCCTCCGTTCGTTTTTCCAAAAGACAGCAAGGCCCGGGACTTTCTCCCGGGCCTGCTTTAGCCTTAGCTCAATCGACTCTTGCCGTTCGGCTCATCCCGAGCAGTGCACCCAGCACCTGCTTCACCGCCCGTTCGTCCTCCGGCTGCAGCTCTTCCCGGCAGTCATGCTGCCGTGGCGCCATCCCCGCCAGTTCCAACCGCTCGACCGCCGCCCGCACGGCCGCCAGGTCCTCGCGCAGCCCGGCCACCTCCCCGCCCAGGCGGGCAACCTCACCGTGCAACTCCAGCAAGGCCATCCCCACCTGCGAGAGAACAAACCGGGCAGCCCGCGCCCGCGAACCGTACACCCTTGTCAGCCCGTCAAGCACCGCCACGTCTTCAGCGGCAAGCCTCAGAGTGACAGCCCTGAGCCGCCCCCCGTCACCGCGAATACACTTCTGTTTTTGCAAGTCCTTATGCGCCAACGTTTTTCCGCGCTCCCCACCCCAAAATGTATTCGCTTTCACCGCCGTGTTCCCCGACAGAGGGCAGATCGGCCTCCGATGTATTCGCGTGACGAGGAAAAGTTGGCTTCTGACAAAGATTTTGAGCTCGTTTTTTGTATTCGCTTAACTGGCCGCCCGGCTGGTACCCCAAAACCCTTGTGCGCCAACGTTTTTCCGCACTCCCCGCCGCGCGCATTCAAGCGCCGAGGGCGGATCGGCTGCCGATGTATTCGCATGCCGGGGGGCAACTGGCTTCCGACAAGGGTTTTGGGCTCGTTTTTTGTATTCGCGTACTGCTACAGCGCTCCCCCGGCCATGGCCGACAGGTACCCAAGCGCGTTGGCAAACAGCGGGTCTTGCCCCAGGACCACGCCAGGAAGCGCCGTCCTGAGCCAGGGGTAGAGTTCCGCACCCCCGCCCCCCGTGAGGATCACCTTCCCCGCCAGGTCCGCGGCCCTGCCCCACAGCCTCTTCACGCGGGCGGCGACCTGGCTCGCCAGCGCTTCCCGGGCAACCTCCGCGTCCGGCTCCAGGTCGATGACTTCACCCCGGAACGTCAGGACG
>JBFMCJ010000198.1 GCA_040754675.1 Bacillota bacterium | reverse complement strand
GGGAGGAGGTCATCCGTCGGGTTATCGGCGAGCCGTATTTGGACAAGGAGACCCGGATCCTCATCAACCCCGCGGGGCGGTTCGTGATGGGCGGGCCGCAGGCCGACACGGGGCTGACGGGGCGTAAGGTGATCGTGGATACATACGGCGGGATGGGCCGGCACGGGGGCGGGGCGCTGTCGCGGAAGGACCCGACGAAGGTGGATCGCTCGGGGCGTAAGCGGCCCGGTGGGTTGCGAAGAACATGGTGGCGGCAGAGCTGGCGAGGCGGCGTGAGGTGCAGGTGGGGTACGCCATCGGGGGGCCAAGCCCGTGTCCGTTCGGGTGGAGACCTTCGGGACGGGGGTTATGCCCGACGACGTCATCGCGGATCTCGTCGAACTCTTCTTCGACCTGCGGCTGGGCAACGGTTCAGCCCGTATTGTCGTCGGATCCTAAGGCGGGGCAACCCCCGGCGGCGAATCGGGATGGAGATACGGACGAGCGCGTCGAGTTCAGCCCGGCACTTGTTCGGTGCCCGTCGGCAAAGAAAGGGGCTTGCGGGCGTGGAATGGGCCGTTGAACTAACCGGAGAACTCCGGAACTCGCTTGAACGCTCCTTCCAGTTTGGGCCCATCATGCCCGACGGCCGTCTCAAACTAGAAGAGGCACTGGTTGATCATATAGATGGGTTGAAGGTCGAGATATTCGCTCGGGAGCATCCGCCTCCTCATTTCCGGGTCTCCTACCAAGGGAGGAGCGGCATCTTTGATATTTGTACAGGGGAGCCACTGCAGGCAGACGAGCTGAGGAAGTGGCATAGAAACATCAAGAAGTGGCATGCGGCCAATCGAGAGAAACTGATCGAGGCCTGGAATGAGCGTAGACCGACCGATTGCCCCGTTGGGCGAGTCGAGTGTTGAACGGGTTAACAATCCAAAGCAAGCGGACCGGAAAGTAGTAGCGCCAGGCTCTCGTCTAATGGTCATCAAGGATGGCCCACCACGGCGCTGGAAGGAGTGGTATCGGTGCAGATAGCGGGCCACGACTTTGAGGGCCCCTACTCCGTGGACAGTACTGTCATCCCAGCGAATCGTGCGGCGGTATATGTGATCATCTGTGCTGCCCGTGACGGAAAGAAGTATGTCATTGATGTCGGGGAGTCCGGTGAGGTGGGGATAAGGCTTGCGAATCACGAACGCAAGCCATGCTGGGAGAGGAATTGCGACGGAACGCTGCAAGTCTACCTCCGGTTTATGCCTACCTCTCTTGGCTACACGCCAGCGCAGCGGCGGGAATTGGAGCAGAAGATTCGAAGGCAGTATAAGCTGCCGTGCGGCGACAAATAAAGATTGCTTGATACCTCTGACCTGGGCGACCGGCTGGTAGGGCCGGGCGACGAGGTGGCCGTGGTCCACAGCTTCGATGCGTTGCACGAACCGGTCGTGCCGCGGACCAACATAACCGGGCGTGTGGCGAACAGGGCGGTGGCGCTGTCCGAAGGTGGCGAAGTGAGTCGGCACCGCTTGCCCTGAGCACGGGTCCCATCCGGGAAGGGCGGTGTGGAAGCGTCATGGCGGCTTGCTCGGAAGAGGCGGCCGGGCGGCACATCGAGCGCATTGCGCGCGCCCGCCAGGACGGGTCCGACGAGCTCAAGGATTCGCTGGCCGGGGCGATCGAGCGGGTGACCATGATGTTCCCGCAGACCGGCCACTTCCTGATGGAGTTCCTGCAGAACGCCGACGACGCCGGGTCGAGGTCGGTCCTGGTGGAGCTCGCTCCCGATGCCGTTCGGATCGCCAACGACGGAACACCATTTTCCGAAGCGGACGTGGAAAGCATCTGCCGGGTCGGCCGGTCGGCCAAGAAAGCGACCGACTACATCGGGTACCTCGGCATCGGGTTCAAGTCGGTGTTCTTGTTCTGTGACAGCCCTCGCATCGTGTCCGGCTGCTATCGCTTTGCCTTCGACCGGCAGCACTGGCCGCAGCCGGAGAAGGTTCCCTGGCAAATCACGCCCGTCTGGCTGGAACAGGCGCCCGAGTGGACGAAAGAGCTCTCCTCCTACACCACGTTTTTCGAGCTTCCTATCCGGGAACGGGATCGGGCCGCTATCGCAGAGCGTCTCGTAGAAGAAATCGAGCCGGACAGCCTGTCGGGCCGCGTGCTTCTCTTCTTGGGGCACGTGGAGGAACTTGTCCTGAAAGACCGCTTGAGGGGGTCTCGACGGGTGGTTCGGAGACGGCGGGTGGAGCCTGGGGGAGCCGAACCCGGCCCGTACGAGCGATATGAGATAGCGGAAGAGCGCGACGGAGAAGCGACTCACGAGTCCTGGGTGGTTTTCCGAAGCACCGTCAGAATGCCGGAAGACGTTCGGTCCGACCCGGAGACCGAGCGATGGGAGCGTCGCGAGGTCGCCGCTCGGGAGATCGCGGTGGCGTTCGCCCTGGACGAGGAGGGCCAGCTGCGGCGCGTGAGCGGCACGGCTCACATGGGAGTCTTCTCGTTCCTGCCTCTGAAGGAAGTGCCAAGTGGCCTTTCTTTTCTCGTGCAGGGAGACTTCCTCACGGGTCCCGGCCGGGAGAGTATCCGGCGTGATGCGCGGTGGAACCGCTGGATAGCAGGCGAACTTTTCCGGTTCATTACCGGGCGCGTGGTCCCGGTGCTGCTGGAGCACGAACAGTGGCGGTACGTTGCAGCGCTCGTTCTCTATCCGGGTGGGGGCGGGCCGGACGTCATCAACGACGAGCTTCTCCGGCCCCTTCGGCGGTACGTGGAAGAACGTCCGCTGCTGGTAGCAGCCGACGGCTCCCTGATAACGGCGGCGCAGGCCATGAGAATCCCCAACTGGGACGCGGAATGGCTGCGGGTGCTGGGGGTGCAGAAGCTCGAGTCGGCGTTTCCTGGCAAACGGGCGCTTCACCGGCACGCTCTTCCGCCGCCCCTGCCTATCACCGAGGGGCCGTTCGTCAACAGCAAGCACTGGCCGTGGGCGATGGAGCAGCTCGTGGAGGCACGGGCGAAGGGGCAAGACGTGGAGTTTTTCCGGGCGCTGTACCGGGAGCTGGGGCGATACTCGGAGGGTACCATCCGGAGCGCTCCGTGGTTTTCGGCCCGCTTGGTGCTCGCGGAGGACGGCTCGCTGGTGTCGGCGTCGGGAGCGTACTGGGCAGAGCAGGGGCCGCCAGTGCTGCGGGGGCGTCGGCGGGTGCACCCCGGGGTGTTCGCCGACCCGGAGTGCGCCTGGTTTCTGGAGTTTCTGGGGTGCCGGGTGTTGACGGCGCAGCAGGTGCGGGAGTGGCAGCTCGGGGACTCCCTGGAACAGGTGACCCAGGCGTGGGCGACCATGCCGGAGCGGGAGCGCATGGAGTGGACGGGCCGGTTCTTCCGGCTGTGGCGCGAGGGCGTGCTGGATGTGGGGCGGCTGGGGTTCCTGACGGTGAAGAGTCGGGACGGCCGCTGGCGCTCGCCGCCGGAGGTGTTCTTCGGCGAGGCCTATGCGCCGGAGCACCGGCTGGAGGCGCTGGCGGCCAGGGGGCGGCTGCGGGTGGAGCCGGAGGAGATGCCGCTGCTGTCGGAGGCGTACCTGGCGGCGGGGGACGGCGGGGAGGTCTCCGAGTGGCGGCGGTTCTTCCAGGCCCTGGGGGTGGACCGGCGGCTGGAGGATGAGCGGCTGCGGGAGACGTTCGCCGAACGGGTCGCGGAGGAGGTGCTGGTACGCTACGAGCGCAGCCGGGGGCGGCAGCCGGTGCGGGTGCCCCGTTCGCAGGAGCGGGGGTACGACTTCGAGTCGGGCGGACGGCGCATCGAGCTCAAGGGGCGCTCCCGGCCTGACCCGCCCATCGACCTTACCCGGACGCAGTATCAGGCGCTGTCCGACGATGCCTACTACGTGTACGTCGTGGCCGACGCCCTGCGCCATCCCGTCCTGTACGTGCTGCGCGGGCCGAAACTGCTCGGGTTGCTGCCCGACCCGACCTTCCGGTATGGCGACTGGCGGAAGATCGCTACGCCTCGCTGGAGGAGAACGGAGAGGCGGGCTATGCCGAGTCGAGCTGAACTCGAGGAGGCGGTGCGGAGCTACGCTTCGGAACAGCGCCCGTCGGTGGTGGAAGCGCTGTATGTCCTGAGCCTTTGCGCAGGCGAGTGGCTGGCGAAAGCGAACCTGCGCCTTCGGTATCCGCCGGTCGAAGCCGCGGAGAGCTTGAAGGAGGCCGTCGGGGTTCTCGGGCGCATCGGGGCGTTGGATGCACAAGGCGCCGTCGTTTGGGACAAGACCACCGATACCCAGGAACCCTGCCGGGACGTGGTGAGGTGGGCGTGCGAGGCGCATCTGGCGGGGCTTCAGGAAGTCGTGGAAGGCAGATGCGCCGACTTGAGCCGGCGAGGCCGGCAACTGGCGTTTCTTCTCCTTCGGGAAGGGAGCGTGCGGACCGGGGAGGTCTACGACGCGGGTGCAACCTTTGCGGCGGCTCACCGCATCGTCTTCTCGGAAGAGCTCCTCCCCGAGGCTTTCGACGAACTGGTGTCAGTGGGCCTGCTCTACAGGGCGTTTTACGGAACGAAGTTTGTCGTGCCGGGTTTCGCCCGGCGGGCGTGGGAGTACAGGCTGGAACAGGTCGCGCGGCTCCCGCGCCTGCAGTAGGAGTGGCCGACGAGCCCAGCATGAAAGTGCGGTACGGCCACGGGGCCGACAGCGACGGGGCAGTCGGGGCTCCGTGGCGGAGCGGATTCATGGGGTGCTAAGAGGGCGAACGGCGAGGGGCGAACGGTGAGGCGGTCCGGGAGGGTGGGCGTGGCGGGCCAGACCGCGTGCCGTGCCAGCAAGACTCGTTGCGGTGGAGCATGTGTCGTTGGACTCGTGGGGCGGCCAATCCCTGCGGATAGCCGTGTACCTCGGCCCGGTCGGTCGGCGAGCCCTCGAGGGCAGACCTGCTTTGCGGGGACTCGGGAGGTGGGAGAGAGCTTTGCAAGTTTCCGGGGGGGAGGATCTCCCGCACGAGAGGTTCGACTCAGCGTTCGCGGGGCGCGGGTCGCTTCGCTCCAGCATCTGCTCGTTGCTCCCAGCGGTTGCGGTCTGGACAGCTGTGTCCGCAGAAGCCAACCCTAGTCGGAAGTGAGAGCCGCGGCATTCCCGCCATAGCACGCACAGAGCGGTCATAGAACCTGCTTGGAGGAGGATAAGGTGAGAGGCGTGCGGGACCCTGTGAGCGTACCCGAGTCGCAGCTCTTCGCCACGGTTGAGGCCAGCGGCAGTAGCGTTGAACTCCTGACAACGACTTTGGCGGCCCACGGCTATGTGCCGCTGTCGGCTCGTCGCCTGCCCCAGGCTCTACTACTCACTTACGAGTTTCCGGACGACTTTGGGTGCGTCATTCGTTATGTGATAGCACTGACGGATGGTGAGTTGAAGGGTCCAGCCTTGGAGGCGGTAAGGAAGATTGCAGCGCGGAGACAGGCTCACCTGGTCATCGTGGGACGAGCAGAGGGATCTTTCAACGAGCCAGTTCTGAGCTTGGACGAGTTCACGGCACGGTTTGGTGGGGGTATTCCTTCACTTCTTCCACTCGATCCCGCTTACGCAACCCAACTACGGGAACTCGGGCACAATCGGCTGCCGGAAGGCTTGACCGGCAGACCGGAACATCTCTTTGAACGATACGTGCATGCAGGTCTTCAGTTCATAACCGGACGACGCGTCATTCGGTATGGCCAGGACCGATTGGGTGAGAGTGTCCCAGACGGTCTGATACTTCTTGGAGGGTCGTACGTCCTCTATGACGCCAAGTCGGCCGCAAATGGGTTCGAGGTTGATAGCGAGACCGAAAGGCAATGCCAGGCTTACTCAGAAGACTTCGCTACTCGCTACAAGGAGATTCTGGGACGCCCGTATGCATTCCTGCTTGTGTCTGGATCGTTCGCTCAGACCCGTGAGGTTCTGGAACGTCGATCTCATGAAGTGTATTCCCGTTCGCAAGTGCCTCTCACCTGCCTTGATGCGGCCACTATGGGGTCTGCCGTCCAGTGTTTCTCGACTCATCCTCGCTTGCGATCAGTCGTCGATTGGCGGGCAATCTTCAGCAACCCGGTCATCAGTCCAGAGGTTATCCATCGAGCCGTACGGTTAGCCGCGAGAGACAAGGTGCGGGGAGGCTAGCGCCAAATGGGAACCTCTGTAAACCAGGCGTCACCAAAGACTGTTGCATGGCGGGCAGTCATGACGGCATACGGGACACCATCCGTTCCGCCCAAGAGGGTGCTATCGCTTCTAGCTCGGGCGGCTTCTGTAGACCCGGAGGCCAACGTGTTTAAGCTTCTCGCCTCACCCGTAGTGGCCCGGTGTCTTGAACTCGCATTGGAGCACGATGATCCAAAGGCCGCAACGGTTGCTGTGAATCGCGAGGTTGTCCGCTTAAGAGCAGCAGGGCTAGAGACGGTTCTTGCTCGTCGTGCGGTTGTCCAAAGCTACCAGGCGCCGGGGCGTGCCATGCAATACGCCCGAGCGCTGTTCTCCGGAGCGTGTGAGTACCTAGCTTCGCGCGATCTTCCCGGGCTTGTAGGGAGCACGGGCAGACTGAGGACGGTTAACGACCTCCGACTTCTGAAGGCCGAATTGGCCCGTGAAGCGGAACGCGCGGTAGACCGTGCTGGCCCGCCCCCGACAACTCCAACGCCGCAAAGCTGGCGCGAGTACACGGAGGCTGTGCTTCGGGAACTGCAGCGATGAGCGAGGAACGCTGTATCTCAGTTGTAGGCAAGGGCAAGCTTCACGAACAAACGCTAGTCCTGGTTCCTGGGAGGAACCTCCTTACTGCACGTGGTACCTTCACGGGTCGTTTCGGGCCCCCAAGCACAATGGAAGAGGACCTCCTTACCCTTGCCGCCAGTGTGTATGCGGCTGACATTGCCGTCCTCAGGGGTGAGAGAGAAGGGTTTGCCCGGTCAGTCAGGCTCGCTGTTCCCGTTACGAACACCCTGGCCTTCGCAAGCGTAAGGCCGATTCTTGAGTATGCTCTATGTGTACTCAGCGGAGACGACTGGGACCTAGAGTTCCGGTACTATTCCGGGCTCCCCGAGGGTAGCTACGAGGCCCCACAGGATGACGCAGGTGTGGTGCTCTTCTCTGGAGGACTCGATTCCCTCGCTTACGCGGTGGAGGCCGCAGGGACTGGGCAATCCCTCGTCCTAGTGAGCCACGACTCGGGAAATCGAGTGACACGCGACAGTCAGCGTGCCTTAGCCGATTACGTGCACCGGCTTGCGCGGGGCTCCATTGAGCATCTGAGCTTTCGCGTCGGGGGGCAGAACTCCCCAGAC
>JBFMCJ010000197.1 GCA_040754675.1 Bacillota bacterium | reverse complement strand
GGCGTAACGTCGCTGCATCTCGATCAGGTACTCGCGTCGACTGCGAAGGGACATGGGCACCCCATCCACCCTTCAGTAACATTCTTGGATGGGTGAGCCAGTGCCCTTTCGGTAGCATCTTACGTGGATGATCGCGCCTGGACGGGACGGAGGTGTCGGGGTACAGCTGCCGGCATGCCAAGTCTACCGCCATCAGGACGGCCGGATCGAGTTCGTCCACCGGGTCGTGGTGCTCCAGACGGTCGGCCGAGGCGTACCCGTTGGCTGGGGCCCGGAACTTCAGCGCCCCAAAGAGCAGGAAGCAGCGGCCCCGCTCCGGGCCCTGCGGAAGGTCCACTCGCGTCACGCCCACTTCACCCATGTCCTCACCCTCGACGCCCACTACGCCAAGGCCCCGGTGATCCGGGAGATCCGTCGGCTGGGCTTCCAAGGCCAGTACCCGGGCCTGGGGGTGGCGGGGGCGTCGTAGATTCGCCGCACCCAGGTGCCGTGAGGGGCAAGTGCGGGGAACAGGAGTTTCTACAGAAGGCCAGCGCCGAGGGGCGACGGCTGCTGGAAGCCGTAAAAACGGTAGCTGCGACTCACCCCGGGACGTTTGTATTGGAGCCGGGCCGGGGCAAGGTGCCCACTTTAGGTATCAAGCCTACCAAAGTTCTGGCGGATGCATTGACTCTGGTCGCGGGGGCATCGACAAGGCTTCGTGGAAGTAGCCGGCTGCGGGAGCCCATCAGGCCCCCGCTCGTTCGAGGCGTCCGGGTGCCGACCGGGCTCCCAGCTCACGCAGCACATGCGTTAGAAACTCGTGAGCAAGACCCCTGCCCAGCTTGTGCTGGATGAACTGGTTCCGGTAGCTTCGCAGGCATCCGTAACAGCTCTCCTCACGCTTGCAGCCGCAGCTCCCGTCCGTCCGTTCCACCGCAGCCTCGACCACACGCACCAACACCTCGGGACTCTGGAGCCTTCCCACCAGCCCGGCCCCGCCCGGGACGTCGTCATAGAGGATGATGGGCCACGTGTCGTCGCCGGAGCTTGCGGCCACGGTAACGCTGAGGTCGCCCGGCGGCGTTTCCAACACCGAGGCGGCCCCCTCGAGCAGAGCGTAGGCCACTGAGAAAGAGAGCGCCTCCACGTCCGCGACGTCCCCCGTGGCCTCGACCTGGAACTGCAGCCTGAGCACGTCGGTTTCATACTCATGGGCCAGGGCCACCCGCTCCAGCTGGCCCCGGCACGGTCGACCGTATGGATCCTGGTGCCCGTCGGGTAAGGTCGGGAAACCAGCGCCGCACTCGGGGCAGATGTAGAATCCATTGCCCCTCCGACCCTCGCACAGCACCACCAGCTTCCCGGGCGATGCCGGCGTCACCACCAGCAGCGGGTCATGCGCCGGCAGCCCTAAGGTGGGAGGTGACGCACCCTTGGGGCCCGCGAAATAGGGACGCGTGGTGAAAAGGCGCGGCTGGCGGCCCCTCGGTTGCTGTGGAGGCTCACGTGCGGTGACGAATCCAAACGCGGGAACGACGTACTGCCCCTGACGGGTTTTGTGGCCACAACGCGGAGGCGGGGTGGGATCTCCCGGGCTCCATTGCTCAAAGGTGTTACAACGCGGGCAGTGGCGATAGTTGCGCTTTGGCCACTCCCGATCCTTCGAAGGAGCCCGCTTTAGCCCGTAGGCCACCCACTCCTTCTTATTGGCCACGATCCGGCTGGATGGCGCGAACTCCGCGATGGCCAGCCGCAGATCGCGCTGCAGCTCCACCTTGGTCACGTCTTCGGAGTCGCTCAGGGCCTCGAGAGTCACCACGTCCACCGGAAAGCCGTACTTAGGGATCACCACGTGGCGAGAGAGGAAGCTCAGTACCTCTTCTGCCTCCAGCGTGGCGGCACGGCGGTTAGCCCACCCGGCGGCACGATAGCGGCCGGCCTTGGCGGATTCCTCTTCGAATCGCTTAAGAGAACGCCAGTCGTCCACAACCGTGGCCTCGGCCACCGCCAAACGGCTGGTTTGTCCGGCAACCCGCTCCGCCCACGTGCCGTCCTCCAGGCCACACTCGCGCCACGTCTGTCGCGGGATAACCGCCTTCAGGGAGAGTTCCAGCTCGTTGCGCCGGCGGTTGATGAACCCGCAGACCTCGTCCACGAGGGAGGGCCTCTCGAAGTTGCCGATGAGCGACTTCACCCCTTCAAAGCGGTGCGGGTTACTGCGAAAGAAGTACGAAAGCACGTGCGCCGTCATGTGCCGCCCAATGATCTTCTCGTTGGAGAGATGGAGTACAGGGGGCCGGGTTTGGCCCAACAGGATTCGATTGGGCTTGCGGAAGTGGTACAGGTCATGCGGCGTGCGACGGCAGTAAGTAATGGCAAGCCCCGGATGGCCGCTCCTTCGGCCGGACCGGCCCACTCGCTGCACATAGTTCGAGGCCTCGGGCGGCACGTTCCGCAGGAAAATAGCATCCAGGTCGCCCAGGTCCACGCCCAACTCAAAGGTCGTGGATGAGCTCAAAAGCTGGATCTTTCCGTTCTGGAAGGCCTCCTGGTACTCGCGGGCAGTCCGACTGGTCAACTGGGCGGTATGCTCCTCCACCCTCATCGGACCCACCAGGTTGGGGTCCTGGTACAGGTCTCGGTAGTGATCGGGTTCCAGTTGAGCCCTGGTCAGGGGTAAGAGTGTCCCACTACAGCGGTACCTGGGGCAAACCCCCTCCACCGAGCGGTGATAGATGCGACCACACACCTGACACTGATATACGACCCCGTCTTCCCGAACCCGGCGGAGCCGGTACCACCGCGGGTTGAGACGCATCCGACCGCTCGCCTGCTCACGGAAGAGGCGATCGTCCCCGTGTCTGGCCCGGCCATCCGATGCAAGCACCCACTCCCACAGGGCCCGCAGGAACTCCACGGAGGCCAAGGCTGCCCTTGGCTCCGAAAGCCCGCGACCTCGGAGCCACCGCTGCAGGAAATCCGATCGACCGGTCTTCGGTCCGTCCCAGTGCTTAACGCCAGGGCCGGTCCGTCCTGTGCGTCGATCCGAGGGGGCAAGAGCCAGAACTCCGTGGATGCCTTGAAGGTCCAACTGATCCCACGAGATAGCTGGACCGTTGCCGTCGCTGAGGAGCTCCACCGCGCGGTCAAACCGGATTGTATCGAGCAGTTGGATCGCCAGGTCCTTCAATGTGGCCTCGTCCGCAGGGACGGGGCACGCCTGACGCAGGCGATCCAGGTCATACCTGTCCGGCAAGAGTAGGTCCCATCGGGCCAGGCCCACACCTTCCAAGGAGATGCGCGCCGAATCCGCAAGCAGTTCCCGGAAAAGCCGGGTCCACACCTCTCTGTGAACCTCCAAAGCCCCGGCGGAGGCCGGCACCATCCCGAGCTGTCGCAGCAATGGCACCAGTTCCCCTGCCAGATCTCCCAGTGACAAGCCCTCTGGGGCCATCGACTCGAAGCGGCAAAGGGTTCGGTAGAGCAAGTTGCGAGTGGCCAGGTCGGCGTAGCTGCGCTCGAGATACCAGGCGAAGAAGGCTGCCTCCTGCCTTCCGTCGACAAAGGCCAGGACCTTCCGGCGCTCCTCGGGCAACGACCGAACGAGGGTCGTGGCGATCACAGCATGGGGACCGTCAGTCCCGTGTACCACCTCCCGTACCGGGTCATGTCCCCGGTAGCCGCAGGCCCCGCAGCGGACAAGTTGGTCCGCACGGTCTTCGTCGGCGGGCGGCTCCTCGATCACCAGCGGGATTCTATTAGCATGGTCACACTCTTCACTGGCCTCAAGGCGGCCAGGAGCCGCCGCTCGCCCGCAGCGCACACAGAGCTCCAGGTCTGGCTGCCGACGCTCGTCTCCCTCCGGGTTGAACGCATCGGGTGACAGTTCCCTCAGGTAAGTGACCCCGAAATTGCCCAGCCCGGGATCCCGCACCGGCGCGGTGATCTTACCGCCGGTGAAATTCCGCGGCGCCACGAGGTAGTGCTGCCCGCACTCGCGGCAAAGGGCCACCTCGAAGATCGGACCCTCCGCGGAGCGCTGGTCGATCACCACCCGCCGGGTGGGCCAGAACTGAACGTAGGCGCCCTCCAGGGCCCGCAGGAACAGGTGGAAGCGGGTGGACAGGAGCGGGCTGCCCGACTGCGAATCCTCTGTTCGCACCAGGCGTTCCGCGAGGGCCGCCAGGGCTCGAGTCCCCTCGGCGGGTCCCAGATCCGGGAACAGTTGAGCTGCCACGTCCGAGGCCAACCGAACCTGGCCCGTGACGAGCCTCCTCAGCTCCTGCGCCTGCGGATCGAGGCCGCCGCTGCCACTACCGGGCGCTCTACCTGTGGAGAGGTCAATAGGTACCGTTCGGGGCAGGATGACATCGTCCACCGAGAACGGCTCGTCGCAAAGGTCCGTAGCGAAGCGGGCCGCGGCCTCCACATCCTCTTCTCCTCCGGCGAGGGTCGCGCTGGTGGCGATACACTGAAAAGGCCCCGTCCGCCCTCCCTCTCGAAGCCGCCGCTTCAAGCGCCGGAGCAGCAGCGCCATCTCGGTACCCTCGGAACCCCGATACTGGTGAACCTCGTCGATGACTATGAAGCGCCAATCCCGCGCAGCCCCGTTGTCAAAGAGGGGGCTGTCCCAAGGGCGCGTGAGAAGGTACTCCAGCATGGAGTAATTGGTCACAAGAATATGGGGCGGCGCGTTACGCATCTCTTCGCGGAAGACGAGTTCACCCGGAAGGCGGTTTTGCTCCCAGTAGGCCGCGTCGCGGTGCGTGTCATTGCGGTTCTCGGGCGTCTCTCCGATGTATTGACCGAAGGTAAACGCAAAAGGAGAATGGGCCAACTCCAGAGCGCGGGCGATCTGGCCAAGCCGCTGCCGCTGGTCGTTGGCCAGGGCATTCATGGGGTAGAGAAGGAGCGCCCGCACGCCCGCACGCAGAGTGCCTTCCAGGAACTCACGGTAGAGCGAAAGCAGGATGGGGTACAAGAAAGCCTCGGTCTTTCCGCTCCCGGTTCCGGCGGCCACCAGGAGGCTGCGCCCCTGTACAGCCCTCCGGATCGCCTGCTCCTGATGCCAGTAGAGCCGCCGACCTCCCTTCAACGCCTGTAGGAAACCGGGATCGGGGGTAGCGCCGAAGACGCTGCGAACCAGCTCGTCCGTGCGTACGGTCAGCAGGTAGACAGGTGTACCCTCAATGAAAGGCCCCCGGGAGAGCCCCTCCTCCCGCAGCGCCTTCTTGAACGTCCGACGGAAGTCAGGGTCGCGGAAGTAGAATGTGGTCTCGAGATACCGACGGTAGCGCTCTTCCACCTCATTGGCTATGGCAATGGGGTCCATCGCTCGCCCCCCGATGACGCGATGACTTCACTCACGTGTCACGAGTTGGTCGAAATGCCGCTGCATTAAGTGCTCCAGCAAGGCAGACCTATTGGTAGCCTCGACCGCTTTCCCGCACCACCGGCAGCGGAAAATGTCCGGTACGTTGAGATCGAGCCTTTCGCGGATCTTCTGCGTATCCCAGACCACGCTAAACTTAATCTGTTTGCGCCCCTCCCGAGCAGGTACCTTCCTGCACTCTTCGGTGATGTGGCGCGTGATCCCGTCCAACGGGTTGTGCACATTCTCCTCCGGAAAGCGAGCGGCCACGAGGTACCCGCAGTACGCGCACTCATAGATGACGTTGGGAAGCGAAGCCCCCAGGTAAGTCCGCGCCTGTTCGTAGGTCAGCTGGGTGAACTGGTCGGAGACGTGGGCAGTTAGGTGATTCGTAGCGGAATCCGCTGCATCGAACTCCCGTTGGCAGACGCCGCATCTGTACACACGCCGGCAGCGGGCCAAGAGAATCGAATCGCCCGAGCCGGAGCACCACAGGTACAGGTCGACGTGGACCAAAGGCTCAGGAGCCCGGATCGCTTCATTCCAGGCAGCAGAGAAGTCACGGAGAGGTATGGGAAGCAGGCTGTCGCCCCGTACCCGATACCGATGCGCTGACTTGACTCTGGTACCGACGCTCACTTCTTTCAACGCGAGAGACTCTGCCCGTAACCACAGGACTGCCGAACTGGACGGGCGCAGATCGTGTAGCTTGAGGTGCAGTGGCTGCTGGGTCCAGACTTCGGGGCGACTCTGCTCGGATCCAACACCCCACCACACCCTGGACACCCCCACCACCAGGTCTACTGATTGGGACATGCCGTGGTGGAGCGTCCACAGCGTACGGTCCGCTTCGGGACGGGCGGGAATCCACAGGGTGGTGGCTTCCACCTCCACCGCTTCGATGCGGCACATTCTGGCCGCTTCGTCTGCTGGCGCGAGACGCGTACCGGGTGGGTGCTCTATCTGCACCCGACGGCCAGTATCGGTGTCGCCTCCTGGCGGCTGAAGCTCCTCGAAGGCTGGTGCTTGCCGGATGGGACCCGCAAAGTAGCGAAAATCCAGACTATCCACCAGCGTCGCCGATGAATCGTACGCCCTCACAAAGTACCAGCCCGACCGACCTTGTAGCTTCTCCTCAAGATTCACCGAAAGAGCGGTGTCCACGTCGAGTTCGAGCTTCCAGCGTTTGCCCGTCACCGGCCCTTCTTCCCCGATGACGAGGGTGGAGATCCCCGTCGAGCCAGGGTGTGGTCCCAGCGGCGTGTCCAGCACAACCTTGGGAGCGGTGGGTGCGAAAAGGGCGCCCTTGTAGGGGTGGATATCCTCCACCACCGGACCCGTCAGTTTGAGCATGGGTTTGCCTGCAATGAGGGGATGGCTACGGCCATCCGAGTCTATGCAGTCAACCGCCGCATGGGCATCTTCAAAAACGACTGGGTAAACCACGAAACCGGGTAAGTGCGTCGGCTCGGAGGCGGCAAGCTGTCGGGCAGATCCCAGCGGCATAATCCGCCAGCCCTCCGGTATGAGGATGAGGAATCGCCCCATCCGAACCTTGCCCCCAACGTAGTGAGCCCTTTCAAGGCCTTCCATGCGAAAAGCCAGTGGTGGCGACCATAACGCTTTGTGGTCCAGCAACACCGGCTCTTCGCCCAGGCCCTCGACGCGGAGGTCGATATTCAGCGCCTCCAGCAGCCACGAGCCACCCCCGAACCCGGCGAAATCAAGCCGCTTTTGGCCGTGCCACAGGGTCAGGGTGCGTGCATCCAACTCCGCACCGACGGACAGCCAGATCTGCCACACGCCCTCCCGCTTCTCGCACGTAAGCCGTACGTCCCGCAGCAATGCGAGGGCCGGCTTCTCCGAAGGTGACGACGTACCCAGTGAAGCCGGGGGTTTACGGAGAGGCCCTCGAGTACGCCCTCCCCGCTTGCCCGGCGGCCGCTGCGAGGAAGGGCGCCG
>JBFMCJ010000196.1 GCA_040754675.1 Bacillota bacterium | reverse complement strand
ATTCGAGCTATCGAAAGGTTCAGATCGAAACCGCGCCTCCTCACAGGCTGGTTGCCATGCTTCTGCACGGAGCCGTGACGCGGTGTGAGCAGGCGCAGGAGGCGTTGGAGAAGGGGCTCCACGAAGAAGCGCGTCCCATCCTGCTCAAGGGGCAGGATATCGTGGCTGAGCTGATGGCGTCGCTGGACTTCGAGCAGGGCGGGGAAATAGCCCAACGGCTCCTCCTGCTCTACGACTTTGCACACCGGCGCCTGGTGGAGGCAAACGTGCGGCAGGATGCCAGGGCGGTTGGCGAAGCATTGCAGGTGCTTCGCGGCCTGGCCGACGCGTGGGATGCGCTGCAGCGCGGGGCTGCCGAGGGGCAACCGTCAACAGCGCCTGGGCAAATGACGGGCACCGCCGCCGGCTGACCGTGGTTTCCGGTCTCTTGATGGTGTCGGTTTTGGTTCCTCCGCGTCTTCCCGCTCTTCGCCGTCGGCGCGGCGCAGGCCCCTGCGGCGGTCGGCTGTTGAACCCGTGACGCGACGCATCTCGCCATTCTGCATCGCCCGGGTAGTCCGGCCGGCCCGTTTACACCGTATGGGGCGTCGGGATAGGGCAAACACCGACCAGAAAGGGACTGCGTTGGGCCGGAGTCGGCGGCGGTGGAGGAGTATGCCGGTGACCTTGGTGCCGAGGAAAGGTTTACGGTGCTCGGCGGTCATCTGGCGGGCGCTCCGTTTGCCTGATTTGGCCCGGTCACGGCGGCGCCCCGGGCTTTCGACCGCAAGAGCCCTTGCAGGGCCTGTCCGCTCGCCACGGGGCTCTGCAGCCGGTCCCACAGCAAACGCATCGTCCCTTCGCCCCCGGTAGCCCGGGGATCGGCCGTGCCGGTTGCAGGCCTTTGACCTCGCCTCAAGGGAATGCCAGGCCCTGCCGTTCCAGTGATTGGGAAGGTCCGGGGACACCGGCAGCCCCATGCGGGGGATCCCAAGGGAACCCAAGGGGCTTCGTTGGGGGGCGAGAGGCGGGGGCCAGCCGTGTGGCGGACGGACGTGGCAGTGGACCTGGCCACGAGCGCGGTGCGGGTCTTCGTGCGCGGCCGCGGGGTGGTGCTCCAGGAACCGTCTGTGGTGGCCCTTGATGCAGAGACGGGTGACCTCCTGGCCGTGGGGCAAGAGGCCCTGGAGATGCTTGGCCGCGCCCCCGACCGGATCGCGACGCTGCGCCCCCTGCGCCACGGGGTCCTGGCGCATTACCGTTTGGCTGCTCAGATGCTCCAGCCCCTTCTTCACCGGGCGGTTCGCAGATGGGGCTGGCAGCGAATCCGGGCCATCGTAGCGGTTCCGCCCATTGCAACGGACGTCGAGCGCCGGGCTGCACTTCAGGCCTGCTATGACGCGGGCGCGCATGAGGTGCACGTGGTCTCGGCACCCCTGGCCGCCGCCATCGGGGCCGGGTTGCCGGTGGAACAGGTGCGAGGCCACATGGTGGTGGACGTGGGCGCCGGCACCACAGACGCCGCGGTCTTCTCCATGGGGCGAGAAGTGGCCACCTTGTCCGTCCGGGCAGCCGGCGACGAGATGGACGAGGCGATCATGCGGTCCCTGCGCCGCCGGCACAATCTCGTGGTTGGAGATCGGACCGCCCAGGAGGTCAAGCACCGGGTCGGCGTGGTGGCCGCCGAAGCCGTCACTGCGCCTCGTGAGACCACAGATGTGCGCGGCCAGGACCTGACCAGCGGCCTTCCTCGGATGGTCACCGTGACGGCCAACGAGGTGGCCGAAGCTCTCCGGGAACCCGCCCAGGCCATCGCGGAGGCCGTCCGCGCCGTGCTGGAACGCACGCCTGCGGAACTCGCCGCCGACGTGATCGCTACCGGGCTCGTCCTGACGGGCGGGGGATCACTGCTTCGCGGGCTGGACCGCTTCATCGGGCAGGAGACGGGGTTGCCGGTCCGGGTGGCGGACGATCCCCCAACCTGCGTGGTGCGCGGCGCCGGGAAGATCCTGGAGGCCATGGGCCGGTTCCGTGGATTCTCGGCCCACTCCCCGGCCCGAGCCACGACGTGAGCGCGGTCAGCAGGCAGCGCGGAGCTCATCTGGCGAGGTAGAGCCTCTCAACCTCCAGGTCGTCAACGCCAACCAAATCCGCATCCTGAGCCAACCCGCACGGGACGGGCCTCGGAAGCTTTTTCCCGCTTTCGCTGAGACCAGCGCGGCCGCTCGCGCTGGCTACGGCGGGACTGCCTCACGCACCTCGGCGCGCTACCGGAGCAGGGGCCGGCGCCGTGGTACAATGCATTGCGGGAGGGGCACGCCCTTGAAAGCCCGGACGATGGTAACGGCCCGGGAGCTGGCCCGGCTTCCGGACGACGGCTTCCGCTACGAGCTGATTCGGGGGGAACTCGTCCGCATGGCGCCGGCCAGCCCGCAGCACGGAGAGATCTGCGCGAACGTCGTTCGCGAGCTCTCTTCGCACGTGCGAGAGCGAAAGCTGGGCAAAGTCTACGACGGGCAGACCGGGTTCCTGCTTTCGAGGAACCCTGACACCGTCCGCTGCCCCGACGCGGCCGTGGTGTTGAAGGCTCGCGCTGGTGCTGAGCAGCCCGGCGAGCCCTTCTTCCAGGGAGCGCCGGACCTCGCGGTGGAGGTGGTCTCCCCCGGCGACAGTTTTCAGGACGTTGTCGATAAGGTCGAGATGTGGCTGGCGTCCGGCGTTCGCAGCGTGTGGGTCATCGATCCCCGGCGCCGCCGGGTCTCCATCTACACGGGGCCCGCTCAGGTGCAACACTTCGAACTCACCGACGTGATTCCGGGCGATCCCGTCCTCCCCGACCTCGCCCTGCCGGTGAGCCGCTTGTTCCCCGAGTGACCCGAGCTGTCGTCCCACCCCACGTGGTGGAGCGGCTCGGTCTCGCCATCCGGGGCCACCGCGTCATACCCAACCCCGCCCATCCGGACCAGCCCGCGTCGAAGCTCAAGCGGCTCCAGCGGAGCTCAGCCGCTCCACCAGAGCTGGGTTTCGGCTCCAGTACGGCTGAGGTGTGCCTGCCGGGGGCTGAGCCGGCCGCAGGGGGGTTGAGCCGCGGCAAGCCCGGGGTTGAGCAGGAGTGACGCGCCGGGCGGGCAGGAGGTGAGCCTGGTCAGCCGGGCAAGGAGCCGGTAGAATGGGCGTGACGTTGGCGGGAGGTTCTCCGGGCTTGTTCGTCTGCCGCATCGGGCCCGACATCACGCTGCGCATCCTGGAAGAGCGCCACGCCGAAGCGCTGTTCCGGCTGACCGAGGAGAACCGGGAGCACCTGCGGGAGTGGCTTCCGTGGGTTGACTCCAACCCGTCCGTGGAACAGACCAGGGGGTTCATCCGGCAGGGGCTGCAGCAGTTCGCTGCCGGGAACGGCTTTCACGCCGGCATCTGGTACAAGGGGCGCCTGGCGGGCGTGGTGGGCTTCCACCCCATCGACTGGCTGAACCGCAAGGCCGAACTCGGCTACTGGCTCGGCGCAGCCTTTCAGGGCCGGGGAATCATGACCCGGGCGGTCGAGGCGATGCTCAAGTACTCGTTTGAGACGCTGAAGCTGCACCGGGTCGAGATCCGTTGCGCCGCGGAGAACCGGCGCAGCCGGGCGGTTCCCGAGCGCCTCGGCTTCACGCAGGAGGGCGTCTTGCGGGGGGCGGAACGCCTGCACGAGGGTTTCGTGGATCACGTGGTATACGGCCTTCTCGAGGAGGAATGGCGGGCCCGCAGGGCGCGGCTAGGGGTGTCCTAGCACCTCAACCTCCCACAGCGAGAACGAGCCGGCCGTCCAGACGGAGTGGCCGTAGGCGGTGCCGCGCTGCTTCGGGCGTTCGAGCATCTGGATCCGGACGTAGCGGGCCCGGGCCGGCGTGAACTGCACCAGTTCCACACCGCCCTGGCCTGATGCGGTCTCGTAGGCGGCCGCCCAGGAGGAGCCGTTCTCGGAGAGTTCGATGCGGTAGCGGGTGGCGTAAAGCTCCCACTTCAGGCGCACAGCGGACACGAGGTGCGCTTCGCCGAGGTCGAGCTCCAGCCACTCGGCCTGGTCGCTCCAGATGCGGGACGCCCAGCGGGTGCGCTCGTTGCCGTCGATGGCGCTGGAGGGCGCCCAGGCGGGGCCGAGTTCGGCAGAGGAGGAGGCGCGTGCCGAGATCGCCGGGATGAGGCGGGTGCCGGGCGGCAGTTGCTCGCCGCGGGGGCGGCCGGCGGCGAGGGCGGAGGGAAGTTCCACGGAGACGGCTGAGAGGGGCGGCACCTCGAAGCTCCCGGTGACGTCCACGTTGGCGTGGAGGCGGTCCGGGGTGCTCCTTTCGTTGAGCAGCCGGACGCGCCCACGGCCTTCGGCTTCGAAGCCGCCCACGTCGAGACGGATGGTGCGGGGCTTCTCGTCCTTGTTGATGAGGATGACGTAGAGGCTGCCCTTGTCGGCGGCAAGGGATGCGTAGGCGGAGAGAGCCGCGTCCGGGGAACGGGCGGTCACGAGCTGCGTGCCGAAGTGGCGGCTGAACAGCGCAAAGACATGGTAGGTCGGGTACGGTCGGTTTTCGGGGGTCGAGCCGAGGATACCATAGTCGCCGCCCCGCGGCGGGTAGGGGTTGTGCAGCGCCCAGAAGCCGGCGGCGTCTACGCCTTCTTCGAGCATGACGCCCATCGTGTCGGCCATCCAGAGCGCGTTGACGATGGAGGTGGTCTGCGGCCCGGGGTAAGCGGTCACGGAGTTGTAGCCGCCGATGTGAATCTCGATGGACTTCGCTCGGCCCGGCACCGTCTGGGCCAGGAAGCCCCTGAGGGCCCGCAGGTTGGTACGAAACTCGGCCGGGCTCGCGAGCAGGCGGGCGTCGTCCTCCCTGCGGGGGTCCTGCGGGAACCAGTTGTAGACGACGAAGTCGATGGCCGGCCCGGCCGTCCGCAGCACCTCCAGCGTCCAGGTGGCCATCGCAACGTTGACCCCGGCGCCGACCTTGATGGCCGGGTCGACGGCTTTCATGGCCTTCGCGAACTCGACGACCTTGCGGCCGTAGACGGAGGCCGGGACGGAGAAGTACTCCTCGTCGCCGATCTCCCAGTACTTGACGCCGTAGCCCTTGGTCTTGTTGACGTACTCGACGAAGCTGGCGGCGAGTTCGGGCCCGGCGGGGTAGTTGACGCTGATGCTGGGTTCGGCGCCGACCAGCTTACAGAAAAGCATGAACTCATCGACGTTCATACGCAGCGGCGAGTTGATGGCGGAGTTCCAGACGTACCGGTCCCCGTCGCCGCCCCCGGGGTAGCGCAGGAACCGGATGCCGGCTGCCTTCACCTTGCGCAGGGCGTCCTGGTCGAAGGTGAGCGGCCATTGCTCGAACGTGCCGGGAAAGAGCTGTTCGTCCCAGTTGGCGGTGTTGATGCCGAAGACGAGCGGCTTGACGGGGCCTAGCGGGGATGCGGCGTCCACTTGAACGGTGAGCGCGGGGGCGTTTGCCCGAGCGGGGGATTCTCCCATGAGCAGCACTCCCACCAGAAGCGCCAGCGCACCGAAAGCCAGGGCAGGCAGGACCGCGGGCGCCGGCAGAGGCTTTTGGGGCTCGCTCGAACGTTGCCGGGACGGATGCAAGGTGGTTCCCCCCTTGAGAATCCTCCATGCCCTGGATCCCTTCGGGGGCATATCCCTCTGCCGGCTTTACGATATCACGTACGCGGGCCGCCTGGCAGGAGAGGAAAGCTGGCAAGGCCGGCGGCAGGATCAGGAAGCCGGCGGGTGCAGAGGCCGGTTGCGGCCGGTGGCCCAGCCGGGGCCGTTCAGGTCGGCGCCCGCCCACGCGCTGGTCGGGCCGCGGCCGTGGCCCACGGGGACGGCCGACTCGATGGCGGCCGTGATGAACGCCTTGGCCTTACGGATGGCGTCCAGGGGTTCGAGGCCGCGGGCCAGGTAGGCCGCGATGGCGGCCGAGAACGTGCAGCCGGTTCCGTGGGTGTGCGGGGTGGCGATGCGGGGCGCCTCGAGTTCCACGAAACTGTCTCCGTCGAACACCAGGTCGGTGGCGCGGCGAGGGTCGGTTTTCGCGTGGCCGCCCTTCACGACCACGTAGCGCACGCCCATGTCGTGCAGGCGGCGGGCCGCTTCCTTCATGGCGTCGCGGCCCTCGAGCGTGAGGCCGGTCAGGTGCTCGGCTTCGGGGAGGTTGGGGGTCACCACCAGGGCGAGCGGCAGGAGTTGCCGCTTGACGGCTTGCACCGCTTCCGGGGCCAGCAGCGGGTCACCGCTCTTGGCCACCATGACGGGGTCGACGACCAGCCGGGTGAGGCCGTGTGCCCGCACGCGGTCGGCGACGGCCTCGACGATGGCGGCGTTGGCCAGCATGCCGGTCTTGGCCGCGTCCGCGCCGATGTCGCTCAGCACGGAGTCCATCTGCTGGGCCACGAACTCGGGCGTGACGGGATAAACCCCCTGCACTCCCAGGGTGTTTTGGGCCGTGAGGGCCGTGATGGCGGCAGCGCCGTAAACGCCGAGCGCGAAGAACGCCTTGAGGTCGGCTTCGATGCCGGCCCCGCCGCCGCTGTCGGAACCGGCAATGGTGAGAGCCTTCGGAAGGCTGGCCGATGTCAAGTTCGATTCCCCCCAAGAATGCGACGACGCCCGCAGCGAGACGGGCGACGGCGCCTGAAACGAGGCGGCCACTCCTTATGGTAGCACGGGCCGGCCAGGGTAGGAGCGCTGACCTTCGCCCCGCACCCGCCCCCCAGGGGCCCGGCGGGTGCGGGTGGTAAATCCTGCTGCGGCGGCGGTAATGGCGGCCAGGAGCTGGACGGCCACCAGCGCAGTCCAGGCCGGGGGGTAGGAGCCGACCCGCTCCACGAGCCACCCGAAGCCCGGCGGCGAGAGCATGGTCCAGACGTAGAGCATGGTCATGCTCAGGCCCAGCATCACGGCCGAGGCCGGGCCCGAAAGCTCGGAGATCAGCGTAACGTACAGGCCGTTCCAACCCAGGAGGGTGAGCCCTCCCAGCAGGGCGGCCCCTGCCGCGGCGGGCGCGGGAAGCGGCGTCCAGGCGGCGAGCGAGGCGATCAGCGCGGCGGCCAGCGCACCGCCCAAAGAGACGGTGATCAGGGGCGCCACCCGATCGCCGCGGAAGCGACGATCCGAAACCCAGCCCCACAGGAGGCGCCCGGCGATGCCGCCGGCGTGGACGACCAGGAGGAGCCGGGCGGCGGCCTGCCGGTCCCACCGGAAGACGTCCACCATGTACAGGGGCAGGTAGCCCGTGAGGCTGAACTGGCTTGCCGCCAGCAGGCAGGCCATCAGCGTCGTGGCAACCAGCCCGCCGTCCCGCAAGAAGTGGCGGGGGGCCTGCAGGAGCGCAGAACCATTCACGAGGGCGGGC
>JBFMCJ010000195.1 GCA_040754675.1 Bacillota bacterium | reverse complement strand
CGCCGCCAGAGCAGCGCGCGCGGCGGGCCGGGTGCGTGACACGGACTCGAAAGCCCCCCGAAGCCGCCCCGGATAGCCGGGCCAGGAGGGGCGGCAAGGGAAACTCTATGCAGGTAGGCGTGCCGGAGATGGCGGCGGGCGAGCGGGACCGAGCGCAAAGGGCTCCGTCTGGAAGCCCATATCGACCCCACTCAGGAGGACAGGGAAGCCGTCTGGTGACGGAGGACGTTTTGGAGTCGGCGAAAAGGCGCGCCGAGGAGCTGCGCAGCCTGATCGACTACCACAACTACCGCTATTACGTGCTCGACGCCCCCGAGATCAGCGACGCCGAGTACGACGCCCTGATGCGGGAGCTCCTCGAACTCGAGCAGAAGCACCCCGAACTCGTCACTCCGGATTCGCCCACGCAGAGAATCGGGGGGGCGCCGCTGCCGGAGTTTGGCACCGTGCGCCACCGCACGCCCATGCTGAGCCTGGACAACGCCTATTCCATCGAGGAGCTGAAGGCGTGGGAGGCCCGCCTGCGCCGGATGCTGCCCGGAGAGCCCGTCTGCTACGTCGCCGAGCTCAAGATCGACGGGCTCGCCATCTCGCTGGAGTATGAGCACGGGCGCTTCGTGCGGGGTGCCACCCGCGGCGACGGCACGACGGGCGAGGACGTCACCCAGAATCTGCGTACCATCAAGAGCATCCCCTTGAAGCTCCGCACCGACCGGCCCGTCACGCTGGATGTGCGCGGCGAGGTCTACATGATCAAAAGCGAATTCGAGCACCTCAACGAGGAACGGGCGGCGCGCGGCGAGCCGCTGTTCGCCAACCCCCGCAACGCGGCGGCGGGTTCGGTGCGGCAGCTTGATCCCAGGGTCACGGCGTCCCGGCCCCTCAACATCTTCTGCTACGCCATCGGCACCCTGGAGGGCATCGAGGCCCCACCCACGCACTGGGAGCGCCTGCAGCTCCTCCGGGATCTGGGCCTGCGGGTCAACCCCCACGTGCGGCGCTGCGAGAGCCTGGACGAAGTGCTGGAGTACATCGGCCACTGGGCCGAGCGCCGGCACCAACTGGATTATGAGACCGACGGCATCGTCGTCAAGGTGGACAGCATCGACCAGCAACAGCGCCTGGGCTTCACGGCCAAGAGCCCCCGTTGGGCCATCGCCTACAAGTACCCGGCGGAGCAGGCCATCACCCGGGTGCGCGGGATCGAAATCAACGTCGGCCGCACGGGCGCGCTCACCCCGGTGGCCGTGCTGGACCCCGTTCGGCTGGGCGGCACCACAGTCTCCCGGGCCGGGCTCCACAACGAGGACATCATCCGCAAGCTGGACGTGCGGATCGGCGACTGGGTCAAGGTCCAAAAGGCCGGCGAGATCATCCCCGAGGTGGTCGAGGTCATCCGGGAGCGGCGCGTGGGGGACGAGAAGCCGTTTTCCATGCCGGAGGCGTGCCCCGTCTGCGGGGCGCGGGTGGTACGGCCCGAGGGAGAGGCCATCTGGCGCTGCATCAACCGCCAGTGCCGGGCGCAACTGGTGGAGGGCCTGATCCACTACGCTTCGCGGGACGCCATGGACATCGAGGGCGTGGGCCCGGCCCTGGTGACGCAGCTCGTGGAAAAAGGGCTGGTGAAGAGCCCGGCCGACCTCTACCGGCTCACGGCGCCGCAGCTTGCCGAGCTCGAGCGCATGGGCCCCAAGTCGGCGCAGAACGTGGTGAACGCCATCCAGGAGAGCAAAGGGCGAGGGCTGGCACGGCTCCTCTACGCCCTGGGCATCCGCCACGTGGGCGAGGGGACGGCCCGGGACCTGGCGCGCCACTTTGGCGATATCGACGCCGTGGCGAAGGCCTCCCTCGAGGAACTCATGCAGGTGCCGGACGTGGGCGGGGTGGTGGCGCGCAGCATCCGGGAGTTCTTCGACGAACCGGCCAATTTGCGCCTCGTCGACGAGCTCCGGCAGCTTGGCGTCGTAACCGCGGAGGGGCGGGTGGCTTCCCAGCCGCCGCCCTCGTCGCCGTTCGCCGGCAAGCGAGTGGTGGTGACCGGCACGCTCTCCCGCTACTCCCGCCGGGAGGCCGAGGAGTTGCTTTCGTCGCTGGGCGCCCAGGTGAGCGGATCGGTCAGTTCCAAGACGGACTTCCTGGTGGTCGGGGAGTCGCCCGGCTCCAAGCTGGACAAAGCCCGGGAGCTTGGCGTACCCGTCCTCGACGAGCCTACGTTTTACCGAATGCTGGAAGAAGCAGGAGTGGGGGTCGTGTCAAGCGATGGCGGCCATCACGCCGGATGAGGTGCGGCACGTCGCCCGCCTGGCCCGCCTGGCGCTCGGCGACGAGGAAGTGCAGCGCTTCGCAGAACAGCTCGACGACATCCTGCGGGCAGCGGCGCGCCTTCAGGAACTCAACACGGAGGGGGTCGACCCGACCTTCTACCCCCTGCCGCTGCACAACGTCATGCGCCCGGACGAGGTGCGGCCGTCGCTTCCCCGCGAGCAGGTGCTTCACAACGCCCCCGATCAGGAAAACCACATGTTCAAGGTGCCCCGCATCATCGAAGAGACATGAAGAGGGAACCGGGCGTATGAGCGATCTGCGCGAGCTTTTGTTTGCGTCCATCGAGGAGCTGTCCGCGCTTCTCTGGCAGGGGGAGATCACGGCCCGGGAGCTGGCCGAGGCGCACCTGCGCCAGATCGAGCGCGTCGACCCGGCCATCCACGCCTACCTGACGGTGGTGGCAGACCGGGCGCTGGAACAGGCCGCCGAAGCCGACAGGAAGCTGGCCGATCACCGGAAGGCGGCGAGCACCGGCCGGGCCTCGTCGCCGCCCCAGCCCGCCGAACTGTCGCTGCTGGGCATCCCGTGGGCGTGCAAGGACGTGCTGTGTACCCGAGGCGTCCGCACCACGTGCGGCTCGCGGATCCTGGAGCACTTCGTGCCGCCTTACTCGGCAACGGTGGTCGAGCGCCTGGATGGCGCCGGCGCGGTCATGCTGGGCAAGGTCAACATGGACGAGTTCGCCATGGGATCTTCCACGGAGAACTCGGCGTTCGGCGTCACCCGCAACCCCTGGGACCTGGAGCGGGTGCCCGGCGGGTCGAGCGGGGGTTCGGCGGCCGCGGTGGCGGCGGGGGAGGCGGTCTTCTCGCTGGGTTCCGACACGGGAGGCTCCGTGAGGCTGCCGGCCGCCTACTGCGGGACGGTGGGGCTCAAGCCCACCTACGGCACCGTCTCCCGGTACGGGCTCATCGCATTTGCCTCGTCTCTCGACCAGGTCGGCCCGCTGACCCGCACGGTGCGGGACGCCGCCCTGGTCTTCCAGGCGATTGCCGGGCACGACCCTCTGGATTCCACATCGGCGCCCAGGCCGGTCGGCCCCGTCCTGGAAGAGGTGGAGAAGGGCGTCCGGGGCCTGAAGCTTGGCCTGGCCCCCGAGTACTTCGGCGAGGGGCTGTCGCCCGCCATCCGGGAGGCGGTGCTTTCGGCGGTGCGGAGGCTGGAGCGCGAGGGCGCCGAGGTGGTCGAGGCGCACATGCCGCATCTCGATTACGCGCTCCCGGTCTACTACCTCATTGCGCCTTCTGAGGCGAGCTCCAACCTGGCCCGCTACGACGGTGTCCGCTACGGGCTGCGGACGCCGGGCGAGGACATCATCGCCCAGTTCTCCCGGACGCGCCGGGACGGGTTCGGGCCCGAAGTGAAGCGGCGCATCATGCTCGGCACGTACGCACTCAGCGCCGGCTACTACGAGGCGTTCTACCTCAAGGCGCAGAAGGTGCGCACCCTCATCCGCCGCGACTTTGAGGAGGCGTTCCGCTCGGCCGACGTGCTGGTCACGCCGGTCTCCCCGACCGTGCCGTTCCGGCTGGGAGAAAAGGTGGAGGACCCTCTCCAGATGTATTTGACGGACATCTACACGCTGAGCGTGAACCTGGCCGGGCTGCCCGGCGTCTCGGTGCCGTGCGGCTTTTCGCCCGAGACGTTGCCCATCGGCTTGCAGGTCATCGGCCCTGCCTTCTCTGAGGGGCGGGTGCTGCGGGTGGCTCGGGCGGTGGAGCGGACGGTGGGCGCGGAGTTGACCTCGGGCCGGCGGCCGGCTGTGGCGGTGAACGGGCGATGAGCGAGCGAACGGGCCGCGAACCGAAGGTGCCCTCGCAGCAACAGCTTCCGGCAGGCTGGGAGGCCGTCATCGGCCTTGAGATCCACGTCGAACTGTTGACCCGATCCAAAGTCTTCTGCGGGTGCAGCACAGAGTTCGGCGCGCCGCCCAACACCCACGTCTGCCCGGTCTGCCTGGGGCTGCCGGGGAGCCTCCCCGTTCTGAACGAAAAGGCGGTGGAGTACGCGACGCGGGCGGGGCTGGCGCTCCATTGCGAGATCGCCCCGTATGCGAAGTTCGACCGGAAGAACTACTTTTACCCCGACCTTCCCAAGGCCTATCAGATCTCGCAGTACGACCTGCCGCTTTGCAAAAACGGCTACCTGGAGCTTCGGGTGGGCGGCAAGGTCCGGCGCATCGGGATCACCCGGGTGCACATGGAAGAGGAGACCGGCAAGCTCGTTCACTCGACCGCCACCATCGTGGGCAGCCAGTACTCCCTGGTGGACTACAACCGCAGCGGCGTTCCCCTCATCGAAATCGTTACGCAGCCCGACCTTCGGACCCCCGAGGAGGCGCGCCTTTTCCTCGAAGAACTGCGGAGCATCATGCTGTACCTCGGCATCTCCGACGTGAAGATGGAGGAAGGGTCGCTTCGCTGCGACGCCAACATCTCGCTGCGGCGGCCCGGCGAGACCCGCCTCGGGACCAAGACCGAGGTGAAAAACCTCAACACGTTCCGGGCGGTGGAGCGGGCGTTGCGGCACGAGGCGTTCCGGCAGGCGGCCATCCTGGAAGAGGGCGGCCGGGTGCTGCAGGAGACCCGCGGCTGGGACGACGCGACCGGCGCCACGGTCCCGATGCGCACGAAGGAGACGGTGCAGGACTACCGCTACTTCCCCGAACCCGACATCCCGCCGCTGGTGCTCGACCGGGCATGGGTCGAGCAGATCCGCAAAGCGCTGCCCGAGCTTCCGGCAGCCCGCCGGCAGCGCTTCGAGACGCAGTTCAGCCTGCCGGCGTACGATGCCGACGTCCTCTGCCAGCACCCGGCCGTGGCGGACTTCTTTGAGAAGGCGGCCGCTCGCTTTCCCGACGCCAAGACCGTCAGCAACTGGGTGATGGGGGAGATCCTGAGGCTGCTGAAGGCCACCGGCGAGGAGCCGGCCGTGCTTGGCGCGCATCCAGAGTGGGTGGACCACCTGGTCGGCGTGCTGGAACTGGTGCAGGCAGGCAAGATCAACGCGGCGGCCGGCAAGGAGGTCCTGGAGGAGAGCGTACGGACGGGGCGGGCTCCGGAGGAGATCGTGCGGGCCCGAGGCCTGGAGCAGGTGGGCGACGAGGCAAAGCTCAGAGAGTGGGTGAAGCAGGCCATCGGCACCAACCCCGACGCGGTGGCCTCGTACCGCGCGGGCAAGGCGCAGGCGGCCGGCTTTTTGGTGGGCCAGGTCATGAAGCTCTCTCGGGGCAAGGCCAACCCCAAGGTCGTCGGGGAGCTGGTGCAGCGCGAGCTGGGTCCGCCCGGCCAGGGTTCGTGAAGGCGAGAGGGGGCCGGCGCCAACGGCCGTCGAACGCATCGAAGCCGCCCGGCGGCGCCTGGAAGGGGTCGGAGTTCGGCTTACGACACAGAGGCTCGCCGTGCTGGAGGCGCTGGCCGACCAGCCCGACCACCACTTCAGCGCGCAGGAGCTTTACGAGCGGGCCCGGCGGCGCTTTCCCGCGCTCGGGCTGGCCACGGTCTACCGGACGCTGTTGCTGTTCGAGCGGGCCGGCGTGGTGAGCCGCCTCAACGTGGGAGAAGAGGAGGACCGCTTCGAGTTCGGCCTGGAGCTGGGGCACCGCCACCACCACCTGCTCTGCCTGGGGTGCGGGCGGATCCTGGAGTTCAAGGAGGACCTCCTGGACGATCTGGAACGGCGCATCGAGGCAGAGACCGGGTTTCGCGTCGCGGACCACAGCCTTCACTTCACGGGCTACTGTCCCGACTGCCGGGCGGCCGGCCGGGGAAAGCCCGGCCAGTAGCCGCGGCGCTGTATGCCGTGCTCGCGGCCGCGAGAGGTGATGGGCAGGTGGCGCCAGCCCTGAGCCATGCGCCCCGTAAAGCACGCGGTAAAGCGCCCTGGCCGGTTCGCTATCCCTTCAATCCTGTGAACGAGATGCCCTCCACGAAGTAGCGCTGGAAGACCACGAAGAGGATGACGACGGGGAGCGCGGCCACGATGGCGCCGGCGAGCAGCGGGCCCCAGTCGAACGCCACCGCCCCGTATGCCCTCCGGAACGTCGACAGCCCCACCATCAGCGTGAACTTGTCCTGCGGCGAGGTCAGCACGACCAGCGGCCAGAAGAAGTCGTTCCAGGCGCCCTGGAAGGTGAGGATGGTGACGGCGCCCAGCGCCGGCCTCGCCAGGGGAAGGATGACGCGCCGGAACGCCACGGCAGGACTGGCGCCGTCGATGCGGGCCGACTCCTCCAGTTCTTTTGGCAGCGACTCGAAGAACTGCTTCATGATGAAGACGGCGCTGGCCCCCACCAGCCCGGACAGGATGAGCCCCGTGAACGTGTTGAGGAGCGTCGGCATGCGCCATAGCTTCGAGAGCCCGAAGATCCCGTCCCGCAGCACCAGGTAGTTGGAAATGAACGTGACCTGGGAGGGCACCATCATCGAGAAGAGCATGGCGACGAAAATGAAGTGGCGGCCGGCAAAGCGAAGCCGCGCCAGGGCGTACCCGGCCGTGGACGAAAAGACGAGCGTCGTCAGCACCTTGACAGTGGAGACGAAAAGCGAGTTGCCTATCCACGTGAGGAACAGATTGCGCCCCGTGGTGCGGCTGTAGTTCTCCCGGAAGACCCGGGTGTAATTGTAGAAGACGTACGGGATGACGCCCGGAGTGATGGAGTTCCAGCTCTGCACGCGCCCCAGCCGCTCGATGCGGTTGGGCCACAGCGTGGCCCCCACGAACCGGTACCCCTTCGGCACCTCCACGTCCACAGGCAGCCGTTCGACCGCCTCGCCGCCCGCGTGCCGCACCGTAAACCGGTAGGTGACGATCTCCGTCCCATCGGCGCCGGCTTTCCGGGACACCAGTTCAACCGGGCTCACCTCGGCAAAGTCTGCCGCAAACGGGCTGATCCGGACGGCCCCGGCGCCCGCGCCCGGCACCCGCCTTGGAACCTGCACCTTCGGGAGCGCCAGGTCCCGGGCCGCGAGCTGTTGCGGCACTTCGTAGGTGACCTCGAACGGCACCACGGCGCCGGGGACAAACCTCCCGAACCACCCGCTCCCACCCC
>JBFMCJ010000194.1 GCA_040754675.1 Bacillota bacterium | reverse complement strand
GGGCGATTTGGATGGCTACAGGCGTTCCTTCCACGTACCGAAGTCGTGAAATCTGAAATACCCTGTCACCTGTTTGAAGCCCTAAGCGCCGCTCGATGATAATTCCGGCGTCAATCGACTGAACCTCGAGCACGGTACTCTTTACCTTGAGACCCAGGGCGGACATCTTCTTGTGGAAACCGTGCAGCATGGACACCCTCTGGGGGATCTTGGGAGCCGCAACAAACGTCCCCTTGCCCGGATAGCGCTCGAGATAGCCGGCGAATTCAAGCCGTTCCATCGCTTTGCGGACGGTCATTCGGCTTATCTGGTAGCGCTTGCTGAGCTCCGTCTCCGATGGCAGTCGATCTCCTGGCTTGAGTTGCCCCGACTCGATGCTCTCCCGGATGTAGTCTTCAAGTTGCTGATAGAGCGGGATCGCGCTGACCTTGGATACGTTCACGCCGGTCGCCACCTTTCGGTGTGGGCCAGGTCCTTCGCCGCGGTGGGGAGCAAGCGGAGGCCGAGGTCAACCCCCTCAACGCGGAGGTGTCTACCGAGGCCCGGCCCATTCTGCTGGGCAAACCCTGCCAACCCGTTGAGTTTGGCTGCAAGCTGGGACTGGTGGAGACGCTAGAGGGCCTTATCCCCCACTTTCACGTCCAGGCCGGCAACCCGAGCGACGGAGGGCTGCTGATCGGCTTGGTGGCATGCCCGCTGTTTGGGGATCGAGTCCCGCGCAGTATCTGGTGACAGTGGCTTCTAGCTGGGTCCTAACCGCTACCGGGGCAAACCGGGCGCCCGCACCTGGGGCGCAGGGCCAAGGAAAACCCGCCGTGACGACGCCCGGACCGCACCGGACAGGGTTTCCTCCCTCATAACGGGCAGATTCGGATTTCATCTGCAGGCACCAGTCTAGCATTGTACTACCCTTTTCCCTCAGAGGATATTCTAGCGGTTCGGAACGGTTTCCTGCTGCGTGTACCCGACGGAGGAAGGTCCTCAGGGCCGACAGTGACCTGGAGCTGTGGCGCTACTGCCTGCGGCGAGCTTCTCAGCAGCGCGATGCTTGTGGCGGCCATCTTCGGTAGCGTTACGTCAGCTGGGTCGGGCGCCCCGAAGGCGACGGCGGTATGCGTGGTAGATGGTGATACCGTCATCGTCCGCTTTCAAGCCCGCGAGGAAACGATCCGTCTCATCGGCGTTGACGCTCCTGAAACGCTCCCCCAACCCTCGGCGTCGAACCCTTCGGCCCCGAGGCCAGCGCTTTCACGCGGAGCCTGCTGCCTCCCGGCACTCCTGTCCGGCTGGAGCTCCCCGGCGGCCGCTCCGTCCGCGTCGTTTCGCTGGAACCCATGAGCCTCGAGGATGTCCTCGGCCAGCTTGACACGGGGCAGTTCCTTTCCGGCGTTTGTAGGACGAGATCCCTGCAGTGCGAGATGGTCGGGTCTTCGCCGTGCAAGCCGGCGCCTGCTTCAGCCGGCCCGGGCCCCGGGGCGGTGGAGGGCGTCCAGACGCTGGCCGAGATCCACGTGCCTCTGCCCGTGTCCAAACCCGTCGGCATCACGGCGGGATCTCCGGAAAGCGGCGCAGCCTGGCCATCTTCGACCTCTTCCAGCCGCTGCAAATGGTGCTCATCGACGGTCATCGCAAAGGGTGAGGAAGATGAGTTACAATGCTAGCAAGCGTCTCCGTCGGGGGGTTGCCCGCATGGACGAGCACATCACGCCCCAGATGTTCATCGATTATGTTCTGCGAACGCGGGGACTCTCCCGGGAGAGCATGGGCGTGGCACCCGTCGTCGTCGGTTCGTGGAGCCGCCGGGTCGTGGAACGCCTGAAAGAGAGCCTTGGCGCGGGGCCGTCACCGCCCTGGCTTTACGGCGAAGTGCACCCGCTGTATTCCGCGGAAGTCGGCGGCAGGGCAGTCTGCCTGACCACGCTCAGGGTGGGGGCACCCGCAGCCATCATACAGGCCGAGGAGCTCATCGCCTGTGGCGCCCGCAGCCTCATCGGCGTGGGCTATGCGGGCAGCCTGCAGCCCGACGTGCCCGTGGGCAGCCTTTTCATCCCAACGGCGTGCCTTTCGGAAGAGGGAACGTCGGCGCACTACGGGCTGCAGGCGTCAGGCGGCGGTTGGGCTGGCTTGGACGTTCCCGGGCCGGCTCCCCGGCTGGCCCGGCTTTTGCAGGCCGCCTGCGAGGCCGAGGGCATTCGCCCGGCCACCGGCACCGTCTGGACGACGGACGCCCCGTACCGGGAACTCCGGAGCAAAGTGGAGCGCTACCGGGCCCAGGGGGTTGTCGGCGTCGACATGGAAACCTCGGCCATGTACACGCTGGGCCGCTTCCGCAACGTCGAGGTCTGCCATCTGCTGCTCATCAGCGACGAACTCTGGCACGAGTGGCGGCCGGCTTTCGGTTCCGCTGAACTCCGGACGGCGGAGGAGCGCGCCGCAGCCGTACTGCTTCGGGTGTTGCAAGACTGGTGCTCAACCGCCTGATGGACCCCGCCTCCCGCAAGAGCCTGGTGGAGGAGTAGCTGCCCACCGTCTGGGAGCCCCGGCTTTCGGGCCTGTGGCTCCACCACTTCTACCGGGCCCTCACCTTCGTCCACCGCTTCCAACACCGGGTCGCAGGCCCAGGCCCGGCGCTACGTGCTGGGTACGGAGCTGATCGGGACAGCGCCCGCCGTCTTCCGCGTTCTCGGGACCTCCGTGGTGCGGGATTCATCAAGCCTCGATCCAGTCGGGTTGGACGACAATCCGGGCCTGGTATGTGACTACCTGCGGCACATAGAAGAACAGCATCGTCCGAATCCGTCCAAACCACTGGATGACCTGATCTGCGGGCCACCTGCGTGCGGCCTCCTCGAGACCCTCCCGTGAAAGGGGCCGAACGACGCGCGACTCACCCTCCACCCATGTGAGAAACGAAAGCTCCCGGTCAAGCGCCTGAAGGGGCACAGTCACCCTGGGGCAGCGAGCCATGGAGGGATGGCTGAGGAGCCGAAAGTCGATGGGCGTCAGGAAAATCCCCGAGTTCTCGTACGGCCGTCCGATGAGCTGCTGCGCCCATTCCACGTACAAGGCGCGGTAAAAGGCCAGCCGCTCTTCGAACCCTCGGCCGGCTGTCCGTGGTTGATGGCTCAGTGGCAGAAGTCCATGCGTTCGAATGCCGTCCAGTACGTCTGGCGCCGGGTCGAGCAGGTAGTGGTAGAGGCGATCGGTTGAGCACGCTTGCACGGCTTCAGACCGCCCTAGAGCTCCGCGATGAGATCCTCGTAGGTGACGCTGTCCGGGAGCCTCTCTACGAGCTCCCGGAGCACCTGCTTCGGTGCAGTTCCCACCGCCGCCTCCCGCCCGCTTGCCGGAGGAGAAGCGCCCAAACACAAGGATTTTCTGCTTGATCAGGGGCCGTCATTGACAGGGACGGACCGTTGGCAGTGACCGATCTCGCCAACAGTTAGTGGAAGTGGTGGCCCCGAGAGGACTCGAACCTCCGACACGCGGTTTAGGAAACCGCTGCTCTGTCCGCCTGAGCTACGGGGCCACCGACCTCTGGGCCGGGGCACTGCCCGGAGCCGCGCGGGACCGGCCCGCTTCAGGCCCTGGCCTCAGGCCGGCGCTTCCGCCCGCCGAACAGCAGTGTATCACTCACCTCGGCCGCCCGCCAAGAGTGGGGTGAGCGAAGAAGATGAGCCCGCCGGTGAGCAACTCCGGCGCTCGATGGGGTTGCGGCTGGCTCGGGTTGCCCTTCTTCGCCATCACCCTGGGGAGTCCCTACCGGCGACCGCCGTCACGCGCATGTCCCACCGACCTCCCCCCACCGCTCACTCAACGTAGGCCGGTGCCGCCCCACCGGCGCGGCCGTACCTGACGGCATCCCTTCCGCAAAACGGAAAGGGTGGGCCCCGTAGGGCTCTCTGTCTTCAAGTTACAGGGGCCGCAGACAGGGGGGCATGCCCCGCCCGAAGAAAAGCCCGCGCGAAGGGAGAGTCCGAGGCATGGGTCGTGTTCCCATTGTAGCCACGTTGCAACGCGTTCCCGGCGGCATGATGCTGATTCCCCTGCTGATCGGGTCGATCGTGCGGACCTTCTGGCCAGGTTTCCTGGACATGGGATCGTTCACCACGGCCTTATTCAAGAACGGAGCGCTTCCACTCATCGCCCTGTTGATCCTGGCCACGGGTGCGCAGATCAACGTCAGGCAGAGCGGCGTGGTGCTTGCCAGGACAGGCGTGTTGCTGCTGGCCAAGACGATCGTGCCCGCGCTGCTGGTCATTGCCTATGGATATACGTTCGGCAAGCCCGGCGTGTTGGGCCTGTCCCTGCTGGCCGCCATGATTGCGTTCATCAACTCCAACGGCGGCCTGTGGATCGCGCTGGCCTCGCAGTACGGGGATGAAGAAGACAAGGGCGCCTACATCGCCAGCGCGCTCAACGACGGGCCGTTCTTCACGCTGTTGTTCCTGGGCCTGAGCGGCCTTGGCGCCATTCCGTGGATCTACATCGTGGCGGCCATCATTCCGTTCGTCATCGGCTTCGTGCTGGGTAACCTGGATCACCGGTTCGCGGAAATGATGAAGCCGACCGCGGCCATCACGATTCCCTTCTTCGCCTTCGCCCTCGGAGCCGGGATCGACATGCGCTCGCTCGCGCTCGGGGGCGCCACGGGCGTGATCCTCGGGGTGCTCGTGTCGGTCGTGACCGGCATGTTGGGGTACGTCGCGTACCGGTACATCTTGGGGGCGCCGAGCGCGGTCGGCTTCGCCATTGGCACCACGGCGGGCAACTCGGTGGCCACGCCGGCCATCGTGGCGGAGGCCGATCCGAGCTTCTCGGCGTTCGTGCCGGTGGCCACGGCTCAGGTGGCTGCAGCAGTGCTGATCACGGCCATCCTAACGCCGATCCTGACCCACTACCTGCAGCGGCGCATCCAGCCCCGGGCCCAGCTGGCCGGCGCGGCGGCAGGGCGCTGAAGGAGAGCAAGGGATGGGGCGCAGGGAAACACCGTCGCGCAGCGCTCCGCGTGGCGCGGCACGCCGGTTCTACGCCGTGGTGGCGGATGACCTGACTGGCGCCGGGGACACGGGCGTGCAGTTCGCCCGGGCCGGTTTGAAGACGCGCTCTCTGGTCGGAGCCTGGGATGCCGCCAGCCTCATGGACGCCGACGTGGTCGTCGTCAACACGGAGAGCCGGGCCGCCCGGCCCGAGGATGCCCATCGTGCCGTCTTGCAGACGGTGCGGCGGCTCCTCGAGGCCGGGGGCCGCCCCATTTACAAGAAGACGGACTCCACGCTGCGCGGCAACATCGGAGCCGAACTGGACGCCCTGCTCGACGGGGGCGGCGTGCGGCTGGCGGTGCTGTGCCCGGCCTTCCCGGCCAACGGCAGGACGGTGGTCGGCGGCTTTCTCCTGGTCGATGGGCAGCCGGTGGCGCGCACCGCCATCGGCAGGGACCCGGTCAGCCCGGTCCGGCAAAGCCACATCCCCGCGCTCGTGACGAGCCAGTCGCGCCATCGGGTGGCCCACATCTCCCTGACCACCGTGGAGCAGGGAGCGGCGGCCGTGAGGCAGGCCCTGGACGGCATGGCGACCCAGGGGCCAACGACTGTGGTGGTGGACGCGGTCAGCGACGCCGACCTGGCCGTCATCGCCGAGGCGGCGGCCGGCATGGGTGAGGGCGTGCTGCTGGCGGGATCGGCAGGCCTTGCGCAGCCGGTCGCGACCCTGCTGGCCGCTCGCGAGCGCCGTGATGGGGCGGCCTCGACCTCGGCCAGCCGGTCCGTGCTCATGGCCTGCGGGTCGGTCAATCCCACCTCCCGGGCTCAGCTGGCGAAGCTGAGCGCACAGCCTGGCTGGGTGACGGTCGTGCTGGACCTGCGTGCCGCTCTCCATGGCGGGCGGGCCTGGACAACCTGGCGAGATCGTGCGGTCAGCCAGGCCGTCGAGGCAGTGGCTGCAGGGCAATCGGTGGCGGTCAGTACGCCGGGCGATCAAGCCGACGTGGAGACGGCCCGGCGCGAGGGTGTGGCGGCCGGGTTATCCCCTGACCAGGTGCCGGCCCATCTCGCCCGGGCCATCGCGGACGTCGCAGTGGGGGTGGCCACCAAAGCACGGGACCGCCTGGCCGGCATGGTGCTGACGGGCGGAGACACCGCCCGGGCCGTCATGGACAGGCTGGGCGCACCCGGCGTCGACCTGCTCTCCGAGGTCTCTCCGGGCATTCCGTATGGAACGATCAGCGGAGGGAGCCTGCCCGGCATGCCGGTGGTCACCAAAGCCGGGGGCTTCGGCAAACCGGAGGCACTGGTGGATGCCGCCCGCTACCTCGTCGAACGGGCCTGAGTCCACCTGCGGGCGGCGGGAGCAGAGCGCCAACGAAGGGGTGAGGTCAACCGTGGACTCGGGAGGCGCCGCGCGGGGGCGCCCGGTGCTCGCCATCACGATGGGCGACGTGGCCGGTGTCGGGCCTGAAATCGTGGTCAAGGCCCTGGCCCGGGCGCACGTTCACCAGGTCTGCCGTCCGCTGGTCATCGGTGACGCGGGGGCGTTGAAGCGCGACCTGGCGTTCTGGCCGGGTGACGGCCCCGCGGCCGTGAATCGCGTCGCATCGGTGCAAGAGGCGCGGTGGGAACCCGGGGTCATCGACATCTTGCAGCCGGGGCGCGACCTGGGCCCCGTGGAACGTGGGAAGGTGTCGGCCGAGGCGGGGCGGGGCGCGGTGGAGTTCGTGCAGGAGGCCATCCGGTTGGCCCGGGAGGGCACCGTGGCCGGGATCGTGACCGCCCCTCTCAACAAGGAGGCCATGCACCGGGCGGGCTTCTCGTACCCGGGGCACACGGAGATGCTGGCCGAGGGGTTTGGCGTGCGCCAGTACTCGCTGGTACTGTCGGCTCGGGGGCTGTTCGTGTTTCATGTGACCACGCACGTGGCGCTTCGGGAAGCCCTGACGATGATCACGGAGAACCGGGTGCTCAACCAGATTCGCCTGGCTCACTACCTGGCTCGTGCCCTGGGAGAGGAACAGGCGCTGGTCGCCGTGGCCGGCCTCAACCCGCACGCAAGCGAAGGGGGCCTGTTCGGAGACGAGGAGCAGACCATCATCGGGCCTGCGGTGCGCCGGGCGGAGCAGGAGGGCATTCCCGTGGTCGGGCCGCTGCCGGCCGACGTGGTCTTCCCGAGGGCGGCACGGGGGATGTACCGTTTCGTGGTGGCCATGTACCACGACCAGGGGCACGCCGTTTTCAAGAGCCTGTATTTCGACGAGGGCGTCAACCTCACGGTCGGCCTGCCGGTCATCCGCACCTCGGTCGACCACGGGACCGCCTTCGACATCGCCGGCAAAGGGGCGGCGCGGGAGGACAGCCTGGTGCAGGCCATCGAACTGGCCGCCCGGCTGGGGCCGAAGTG
>JBFMCJ010000193.1 GCA_040754675.1 Bacillota bacterium | reverse complement strand
GCGATGAAGCGCCTGACCTGACCCAGGTAGGTACTGATACTCCTCTCGGCAATGCCCCGCGCGCGGAGGGCCGAGAGAAACCGCTCGACAGCAGACCGTTGCTCGTTCTCTGGTGCAGCCATGCAGCGAAGCCTCCTTTGCCAAAAAGTGCTAAACGCCCGCAGGAACCGAGCAGGTTGATGCCAGCGCGGGAAGTACCATGGCATCGAACCTCACGCCTTTCTCCTGGGGGGGAATCAAACGTGGGCGGCACGGCAGCGATGGTGCGCAGACTCGACGGCCTGGCACGACTGGTGCTCCCAGGCGAGCTGTTGCGCACGATGGACGTCCGGCCGGGTGATCCTCTCGAGGTCTTCGTGGACCAGGGCCGCATAATACTGAGGAAATATCAGCCGGGATGTGCCTTCTGCGGCCGGGGCGGCGACCTAATCCCCTTCCAGAACTAGAGAGTGTGCCGCGAGTGCCTCGCTGCCCTGGCAGCCGCCACCGGACGCTGCCCTGCGCAAACCTCGGGCTGATGCCGGAAACCGGGGAAGGGCGCGGCGCACCCGCCCGCGGCCCTCCCCGGGTCAACGTCCGGCAACTCCACGAGTTCCGGACACCAATGTCCCCACCGGCAGGAACTGTACCCCCTGCCGGACTCTGAACTCAAAGCTTCACGCGGAAAAACGCTGCCCTCTGCTCCTCAGGTACGAGGACAGCTAGCCTCTTTATCGCGAGAACGAGTTGCTTCCTGACTGCGCCCTCCGTGACGCCGTGTTCTCTCGCCAGGCGCGCGAGACTCGAACCGCCGGTAACACCAAGCAACAGCCGGTAGCCCTCAGGGCCTGCCACCTCCGCTATCTCTGCCGGCCCCGGGCAGCACCCGCACGCCTCCCTGCCCGCCAGCCACTCGCGGACGGCCACCATCCCCGGAACGTTACCGCGCCTCCGGGGGCACGTAATGCCGGCTTCCCTCAAGAAGGCCCTTATCGAGCCGAACTCCCGCAGGATCAGCCTTGACGACGGGCAGATTTCCGGGAAGGCCCTTATGTCCGCCGTGCTCGGCGCGCAGCCGATCAGAGTGTGAAGTTCCCGCACCGCCGCGATCATCTTTTCCCTGGTCCAGCGGCGGTACGGCTGCAGCACCCGGTTGGGCACCAGCCCCGCCGCTTCAACTGCCCGGTTGTATGTGCCGAAGTGGCGCACCACGGCTGTCCGCGGCACCCCAGCCCGCATGACTTCGTCGAAGGTCGGTGTCCTGCCCAGCTCGTCAGCGAGGTCGCGGATGGCCTGCACGACCTCTTGCGCTTCTTGCATGGCCAATTTCCCGCCTCCTTTGCAAAGTCTGAGCGGAATGCGCAGGGGCCGGGGCACACGGCCCCGGCCCCCATCAAGAAGCCACTGGCACCTTTTCCCGGCAGGCGGTCCCCTGGCTGAGTGCACCCGGCCCCGTCCCCTGGTGCGAAAACTTCTGTCTCAAAAAGTAATTGGACGGGGCGGCGCAACCCCCTATCGGCCTGCTACCTGACCCTGCTCCCCGCCCAGAAGTACCGGCCCGTCTGGTCGCGCGCGGACCAGGACCCGGGGGCCACGCCTGATATGGCCTCCAGCGCCTGATGCACCCGCGTCGAGGCCAGGTCCGCCTGGTGGAGCGCCACTGCCTCGGGCGTGCGGGGCTCCACCGGCGAACCCCAGTCCCGCTGCCCGTGGTGGCTCAGCAGCATGTGTTCAACGTGGAGGCCTTCGGCTTCCGGAAAGCTCGCCACACCGGGCCAGGTGCGCCGCACGAATTCCCAGCCCATCACCACGTGCCCGAGCAGTTTTCCCGCGTCTGTCCGCTCGAACGTCACAGACGCGGCGTCGTACTCCCAGAGCTTGCCTATGTCGTGCAGCAAGGCTGCCGCGGCCAGCAGGTCTCTGTCCAGCATCGGGTAGACCGACACGGCGGCGTCGCACAGGCGCACCACCTCCAGGGTGTGCTCCAGCAGGCCGCCTTGGTAGCAGTGGTGGTTCTCCTTCGCCGCCGGCGCGGCCGCGAAGTCCTCCAGGAGCCGGGGCTCAAAAACCCGCTCAAGCAACTCCCGCAGGTGCGGCCTGGTAATACCGGCGATGACCGACAGTACGGACTCCGCAGGTGGCAGGCCTTCCCGCTGCCGGCGGAACTGCCCGGGATCGTACTCCCCGGGCTTCGCCGGCCTCAGGACGGAGATGTTGAGCTGCCTTTCGTTGTTGTACTCCGTCCAGCGCGCCTCGCCCACCAGAAGCACGTCCCCCGGCCGGACCTTCCCCGCCAACTGCTCGGCCACCGCGCTTTCCCAGACCCGGCCCTCCACCCGGGCGGAACCGTCCCACAGCACGAGCCGCAGGTAGGCTGCGCCCGAACGTGTGCGGGCAAGCGAAAGCTCCCGCACGGCGTACACTGCGTTACGCACGTCTCCCTCCACCAGCCACTCCTCCCTCCTCAGGAATTCCCCGCAGGCGCCCCGTCCGGGGGCCTGTCACGGTGGGTGAAGTACGCCTCTACCGTTTCCTCGCCCAGCGCCTTGATAGCCTCGCCCAGCTTGCCCCGCAGCAAGGGCGCGAGCTTCCAGCCCGGCACCTCGAGGTACTTCCAGGGGTCCCTACCGTGTCTTCGCAGGAGGTCGCAGAACACGGCCACGTCCGGGAAGACCCACCTCGACCTAGGGTACATCCCGAAGTACTGGTTGCCCGCCGCCACCGGCCCGGCGGCTTTCACCGCCTCCTCCAGCCGCTCCCGGCAGACCTGCAGTGCGCGCTCCAGTCTCAGCACCAACCCCGCCAGGTCCTCCGGCGTCGCTTCCCCCAGCACTTCCGCCCCCAGGCACTCCAGGGCGAAGCCGCACTCCGAGCAGACGCCGCCGGGGCGCGGTGGGAAGCCCGACCACAGGGGCTCTTCCGCCGCCTGGCGGATGTCCCGCATCACCCCGCGGGCCCAGTCCAGGGCGGCCTCGATCTCCCCGGGGCCGACCTCTGCCTCCAAAGCCGGCTCGCGCCGGTAGCGGAGAAACCACAGCCGCGCCCGCACGCGCCCCGAACCCGCCATCCAGGCGTACAGGGGAAGCTGGTAGCTGTCCAGCGGCCCGTACTTCTCCCACGACGTCTTAAAGTCCGTGAGCCGCGGGACCGGCCCGCCCTCGATGAGGTCGATGAAACCCACGAACTCCTCGCCGTCCAGCACTCCGCGCACCTTGCGCTCGACCTCGAACGGCGGCGCCGGCCTCTCGGCCTCCAGGTACCCGCGCGCCAACTCCAGGGCCTCCTCCCTGATCTCCCCGTCCACCCCCTCGGCTCCGGCCACCCGCGACGCCGCCTCCTCCACCGAGAGGCCGTCCCTCAAGCAGAGGGCCAGCACCCCGTGCGCCAACCGGCCCCGCAGCAGGGCCGGCGTGGGCGCCTCCGACCTGCCCTCGACGTAACGGTAGTAGTACCGCCGGGGACAGCCGTAGCGCGGGTCGGCGTACAGTTCGAGGCGCGAGAAGCTCCACGGCCTGCGGTCCAACTTTTTCTCCCTCCCGTTACCCGCCATGCGGGCCCCGATTTCGCACGCACCGCCTCCGCGGCCCGGAAGCAGCACCGCACCGAAAAACGAGGAACCCCGGCGATGTCCGGGGCTCCTGCCAACTCGCTTTAAAGTTAAAGCCTACCCTCGCATCAGCATGGTAACGATCATACCACCAAATCCCAGCAACATGGTGGCTACCAGCCCGATAATCCAGTAGCGGAGGCCATCCACCTGGTCCCGCAGCTTCTCGATCTTGACATCCACCGTATCGATCCGCGCCAGTAGTCTGGCCTCGACCCCGTCAATCCGCGCCGTAAGTTTGGCATCAACCGCGTCGATCCGCGCCGTAACGGCGTCAATGCGGGCCATCAGTTTCTCATCCACGCCGTCTATGCGCGCGGTCAGCTTCTCGTCCAGCCGGTCGATCCGCTGGAGGAGGAAGAAGAACTCCTCCGACGCGAAACGCCGGACGGGTTCACCGGTCGCAGCCGCTTCAGACTGCGCCTTTTCGGCCACGGCTCCCACCTCCGAGCTCACCTCCAGTCTATCAAATCAACACCATTCTCGCCAGCTTACGGGTTTGCATCCGCGGGCTCGACCGCCCGCACCAAGTCCTCCCACGCCGGCCTGGTGTACCGTGCCGTGGTGTCCAGCCTGGCGTGGCCAAGCAGGTGCGCCACCACCACGATGTCGGCGCCCCCGCGCAAGAGCCGCGTGGCGAAGGTGTGCCGCAACACATGGGGTGTAACCTCTTCCGGGTCCAGCCGCGCCAGGTAGGCATACTTCTTCACCACCGTTTCGGCCGCCCGCGGGGTTAGGTGCCCGCCGTTCCGGCCAGGGAAAAGCCACTCGCCGTGCGGACGGACCCGCAGGTACTCCTTCAGAGGCCTCCGGACCTCCGGCCCCAGGGGGACCTCGCGGTACTTGTCGCCTTTGCCGGCACGCACCACCACCTTGCCTTTGCGCTCGGTGATTTCCACGTCAGTCGGGCGCAGCCGGACCACCTCGCCCACGCGCAGGCCCGCGTGCAGCATGAGCGCCACCAGGGCGGCGTCGCGGGGATTGCCCTCCCGCTCAACCGCCCGTTCCAGGCGCGCGGCTTCAACCTTTCCCAGCGCCCGGGGCGCCCGCTGCGGCTCGCTGGCCCGGCGAGGAAACCGCGGTAGGGATTCCACCGCTCCTTGCTCCCGGTACCACCTGAGCCAGGCTCGGATGGCCGAAAGCCTCCGGTTGGCCGTGGCGGGCTTGAGGCCGCGGACGGCAAGCAGGTGGTGCAGGTATTCCCGGAGGTCGGTGCCTGTCACCAGCCCTGGTTCCAGGCGGGTCCCGTTGGTCTGCTCGAACCACCGGCCAAAGTCGTCGAGGTCCTGGCGGTAGGCCCTGGCTGTCGAAGGCGCCAGGGTCAAAAACAGCTCCGTCATGTCGAACACCTCTCAAAGCCGAACGTGCTGTGCAGAGGTGCAACTAGACGTCTTTGCCCAGATCCTGCTTACCGGCTGGTGCCAGGGATGTTTCGACATGGTGCACTTGATCCAGGTACTGTCTCCCCCTCGTTATGACCTCTTCCGCTTCCTCAACCAAGATTGCCTGGTCGCGGTAATCCGCCCGGACGCGCAGATCTTCGAGATCGTTCAGGAACCGGCCGGGTTCTCGCGGAAACACGCCCGAGCGCACAAACGGCTTGTTGAAGCGGCCCACTGCTTGCACATGACGGGGTTCTTTGTCGGCGATATTCTCACCTCGGGCTACCAGCGCTGCCACCGCTGCTTTGTAGAACGCGAAGTACGCCCGGCTGATGCATCCGCGGAAGTTGCCAGCTGTGTAGAGGCATTCGGCTTCCTGCCACATCTCGCGTGCCTGCTCTGCCTTGTACCGTACGTATTGCGCCCGCGCCTCATCCTGCAATCTGGACCCCTTTCCTTCTGACGTCGACGTAGAAGGGATCGTACTGGCCGAAGGGGCCGTACGCTTCTCTTTCGGGGCAAATGGCCGGCACAAGCCAGCACCCGTATTCCCAGGAGAGGTCATACGCGATGTCGAGCAGGGCCTTTCTCAACTCCTTGCTTTCCTCGGTGACGACCACCATCACGTCTATATCCGAGTCCGGGGCGCTGTCGCCGCGGGCGCGGGAGCCAAACAGCACCACAGACCGCACTCCGGGAAGGCGCTGGATTCTTCGGGCGTACTTCTTGGCAATGCCCATCGCCCACTGATCGGGCTTCAACGCCGTCACCCCCGCGGTTTCATCCTACCACAAGCTCTGTCAGCGCTTCACTTCCGCCACCGGCTTCCTCTACGTTGTTCCACTCAGGCCAACGCTCTGCTGCTCCACTATCTCCCATGAGCGGTTCCGCAGCGTCCGCCGGCTCAGCTTGTAGCGGTTCCACGGATACCGCGGGTCGGAAAACACCAGCCGGCGCGGGTCTTCGACCCGGAATTCCGACAGCCTGCTGCCGCTCGTAAAGCGGACCGGCTCGGAAAACCGGATGACCACGCCTTTCCTCAGCCGGGGCCGCCCCCGCCGGGCCCGCAGGTTCTCCCAGCACTCCTCGCGCCAACGCCTGGCGGTTTCGTTGTCGGTGGGCGTGAGCAGCCGCAGGATCCGCTCCGGGCAATTGGCGTGGATGGGGCCCATCTCCTCGTCAACGTCCTTGTACCCGAAATTGTAAAAGTCGTTCGGGCGGTACATCAACTCGCACACTATCGCGTTCACCTCGCGGCGGCCCTCCGGCCAGACCCGCTCGTAGGCGATGTACGCCTCGTGCAGGGTCGCCGCACAGTCCAGCACCCGCCCCACGGGGTCACCAGGGGATGGCGACTTCGTATCAAACTCGCGCCGGAAGAATTCCAGCATGCTCTCCCCTTTGGGCTTATGATCGAACACCCAGCCCATGGTTATCTCCCCCTTCGATTTCTGAGAAAGAAGCCGAGGGGGCGTTGGCGCACACCCCCTCGGCTCTGTCAGGAGACTGCTTACATATCGTGCACGTCAGGGCTCCCTTGCTTGGAGTACCAGAAACACCACTGGTTCAGCGCAAGGCCACCGCAAGGCCTGGCCGCACTTCAGGCAGGCTCCTCAAAAGCCTTGCGAGCCTTTGCCTCGCAGCCCGAACAAACAGAGAAGCCCGCCACGTGCGCCCCGCCCCAGACTCCTGTCTGCCAGTCGTACAGGTCCCGTCCGCAGAGCGCGCAGTGGTCCGCCCGCAGTTTCTCCCCGCACCGCGGGCACCGGGCAACAGCACCTTCCCAGCGGGCTTGCGGAAGATCCCGGTATTCCCCGCAACGCGGGCAATAGGCCTCCCCAACCTCTTTTGCCCTGGTCAGGAGGAGCTCCACCACGATTCCGAGGTTTTCCTCCAGGACAATCCCCAAGAATCCTGGCGAAATCCCCTCCTGCCTTGCCCGGTCAAAGCCGTACGCTCCCTCACGGACAACTTCCCGGGCGAACGCCTCCACCAGATCCATGCACAGCACTCCTTTCTCCCAGGCATTGTTGACCCGAGGCGCAAATGCCATCGCGCCTCGGTAGCACGAACGCACCTCCCTCCCCGCGCTCCCTCGCCCCCGGCGGAGAGCAAACTTCGACCGCGGCCCCAGGCGGTCCCGGGGGACCCACAGACTCGCAACAATGCTGGTACCGCCGCTGAAACCAGCTAGGGGGCGCGGAGCACCCCCTCCTGGCTGCAACTCCGGTCTGGTCCCGCCTCAGCGCTTATCTGGTGCTGCCGGGGCCAGGTCCACCTCCACAGTAAGCACTTTCTCCCCAAAAACGCGCGAGGCATTCAGGATCTCGACCGCGACGGGCAAACCACTCGCATCATAGTCCACAATTAAACGCCAGGCCCCATCGCACCCGGACCCGGAAATCAGAAGAGGGCTTTTCGCGTTATGCGAAGTCGTTTTCGGCCGATAACAGGCCCCGGGAAGCCCCAAAACGGCTTCCCGGGA
>JBFMCJ010000192.1 GCA_040754675.1 Bacillota bacterium | reverse complement strand
GCCTACCTCGGCGAGGCTACCGGTCGGTCCCAAGACCCCCGAACCGGAGGGAGGGTCCCGGTTGAGTACGTTTCGTTATGAGGCAACGTATCTCCGTTCAGGTACCTTTTGTTTTGAGGCAACTAGGCATTGTGGCGAACGGGCGCCAGGCCTTCCCGCACCAGTTCATGCAAGGCCCGCGCCACCCCCAGCGCGACGTGGTAGCGGGACAGCCCCCCCTGGATGAAGACGTCGAACGGCTCCCTCAGCGGCAGGTCGGCGGAGAGTTCGCTGGACGACCCTTGAATGAAGGTACCGCCTGCCATCACGACGGGATCCCGGTATCCGGGGAGGCGTGCCGGCCGGGGCCGGGCTCTTGCGTCCAGGGCGGAGGCCCGTTGAATCCCGCGGACAATGGCCAGCGCTGCCTCCTGGCTTGCGGCCCGCACGACTTGAACGGTGTCAAACCGCTCTTCAAACGGGCCCGGGCTGACCAAAAACCCGGCTGCCTCGAACGCGGCCGCCGCCACCACCGCTCCAGCCAGCGCCTCACCCACCATGCGGGGGGCCATGAACAGTCCCATCCACAGCCACCGGGTCACCCCCAGCCCCGGTCCTACCTCGCCCGCCAGGCCGGGGGCGGTGAGGCGAGCGGCAGCGAGGCCGATCAGTTCGGCGCGGCCCGCCAGGTAGCCACCGCTGGGTGCCAGGCCGCCCCCGGGGTTTTTGATCAGCGATCCTGCCACCAGGTCGGCGCCGGCATGCCCCGGTTCCCGTGATTCGGCGAACTCCCCGTAGGCGTTGTCCACCAGGACGGCGCAGCCCGGGCGGCGGTGAACTACCCGGCAGATGCGTTCAATCTCGGCCACCGAAAGGGACGGGCGCCACGCATAGCCCCGGGAGCGCTGCACCAGCACCATGCGGGTGCGCCCCGTGATGGCACCTTCGAGGGCGTTCAGGTCAACCCGCCCGGAAGATGCCAGCGGCACGACTCGGGTCCGGACTCCCCACTCTGCAAGGGAGCCGGGCGTGTCCTGGCCCTCGATCCCCAGCACGGGCCAGAACGTGTCATACGGGAGGCCCGTGGCCACCACCAGCTCGTCGCCCGGACGCAGCACGCCGAACAGGGCGCATGCCAGGGCGTGGGTGCCCGACACGAGCTGGGGCCGTACCAGGGCGGCCTCGGTTCCGAAGACCATGGCAAAGGCCTTCTCCAGAGCCTCCCGGCCTGGGTCCCCGTAAGCGTACCCCGTCGTTTCGGCGAGCAGGCCTTCGCTGGCGCCGACCTGGTGAAAGGCTGCCAGCACCCGGGCCGTGTTGCGCGCCACCACTGCCTCAATGGCAGCCCACGGGGACGGGCCGGTGGGTGCGGGCCGCTGCGCCCACTCGAGGGCTGCCAGGACGGCCTGCTCAGGCCAGGGTTCGAGCTCGGGAAACGCCTCGCGGATGAAGCTGCGACTGCTCATGGCCCCTCGAGAGCTCGGCGGATGGTGAAAGCGAGGTGTTCGACGCCGTGAAGGGCTGCCGGCGGGTCGTTTCCCTGCCGCTCCCAGAGGGCTGCGAAGGCGCTTCCCACCACCACGCCGTCGGCGAAACGGTACGCGCTGGCCTGCTGCGGCCCGGCGACACCAAATCCCACCGCCACCGGAAGAGGCGTTGTGCGGCGCAGCGCTTCCACCAGCTCTCTTGCCTGCGGCGCGACGTCCTGCCGGGCGCCCGTCACCCCCAGACGGCTGACCGCGTACACGAACCCGTCACTTGCCCGCGCCAGGCGCGCAAGCCTCGGGCCGCTGGTGGGCGCCGCCAGGCTGACCCAAGCCAGCCCCCGCTCTTCGAGCTCACAGCGCAGGCCCTCTGCCTCCTCGAGCGGGAGGTCGGGCGCAATCAAACCGGCCAGCCCGGCGGAGGCCACGGCGGCTGTGAAGTGGTCGGTTCCCATCTGGAGCAACGGATTGTAATAGCTCATGATGACCACCGGCACTGACGGAGCGGCCGCCTGCACCCGCGCGGCCGCCTCCAGCACCTGGCGCAGGGTCGCACCCCGCTCCAATGCCTTTGACGCCGCGTGCTGGAGAACCGGGCCGTCGGCCACCGGATCCGAGAAGGGAACCCCCACCTCCAGCACGTCACATCCCCCCCGCACAAGCGCCGCCAGGGCCTGTTCGGATGTGGGCACGTCGGGGTACCCTCCCATCCAGTACCCCACCAGGGCCGCGCGGCCCTCCTGCCGCGCCCGGCCGAAGGCCGCGGCCAGCCGCCTGCCCCCGGCAGTGCGGGCGTATGCCTCGAAGCTCGCTTCGTTCGGCGAGTGATGCGCTGCGCAGCTCATGCCTGGCCCTCGGCCGCCCTCTCTTCCGCTCTTGCAGCCAGGTGGCGGGAGGCCACCTCCACGTCCTTGTCGCCCCGTCCCGACAGGTTCACCAGGATGATGGCGCGGGAATCGAGCGTCCCGGCGAGCTGCACCGCCACGGCGACGGCATGAGCGCTTTCGAGCGCCGGCAGGATCCCCTCCGTCCTGGAAAGGACGCGGAACGCCTCCAGCGCCTCATCGTCGCTGGCTGTGATGTACCGGGCGCGGCCCGACGCCTTGAGGTAGCTGTGCTCCGGCCCCACTCCAGGGTAGTCCAGTCCGGCCGAAATGGAATGGGTCGGCGCCACCTGTCCATCGCCGTCCTGCAGCAGCAGGCTCCGGGAACCGTGCAGCACCCCGAGGCGTCCGTACGCCAGCGTGGCCGCATGCTTTCCAGCGCCGCCGCCCCGGCCGCCTGCTTCAACCCCCAGCAGCCTGACCTCCCTGTCCCGCAGAAAGCCGCGGAAAATGCCGATGGCGTTGCTACCCCCGCCCACGCATGCCACCACCCAGTCCGGCAGGCGTCCCTCGGCCTCCAGGATCTGCCGGCGCGCCTCCTGTCCGATGATGGACTGGAAATCCCCGACCATCAAGGGATACGGGTGGGGCCCGACCGCTGAGCCAAGGACGTAATGGGAGTCGTTGAGGGTGGCGACCCACTCCCTCAAGGCTTCGTCCACCGCCTCCTTCAGCGTGGCGCTGCCGATGCGAACCGGCCGCACCTCGGCGCCCAGCAGCTCCATCCGCACCACGTTCAGCCGCTGGCGCTCCATGTCCGCAGCGCCCATGAACACCGTGCACGAAAGCCCCAGGCGTGCGGCGGCCGTGGCCGTAGCGACCCCGTGTTGGCCGGCGCCCGTCTCGGCGATAAGCCGCCCCTTCCCCATACGCCGCGCGAGCAGCGCCTGCCCCAGCGCATTGTTGATCTTGTGCGCGCCGGTGTGGGCCAGGTCCTCCCGCTTCAGGTACAGCCGGGCGCCGCCGGCGTGCTCCGTGAGGCGTTCGGCGAAATAAAGCGGTGTGGGGCGGCCCGTGTAACTGGCCTGGAGCTCGCCCAGTTCAGCCCAAAACCCCGGGTCTTCCCGCGCCTCCCGGTAAGCCCGCTCCAGCGCCTCCAGGGCCTCCATCAGCGTCTCGGGAACGAAGCGGCCGCCGAAGCTGCCGAAGTAGCCCCTCGCATCAGGAACCCCGTCAGCTGGCGGTACCGGAGTCCAGGTTGGTTGTTCTCCCCCGTTCGAACGCCTACCCATCCCGAACCTCCCATTCTCGGACGGCCTGAACGAACGCCCGGATGGCCTGCGGTTCCTTGACACCGGGCCGGCCGGGCTCCTCCACTCCCGAGCTCACATCGACCCCCCAGGGCCGGATGGAACTCAGGGCCGCCTGCACGTTGGCGGGACGCAGCCCGCCGGCCAGGATGACCCGCAATTGCCGCGCGCGCAGCCAGGCCGCCCACTGTGAGGCAACCGGTTGGGCCAGCCTCACACCGGTGCCGCCCACCAGGGCCTTCGCACTTGCCCCGGTGCCGTCAGCGGAAGCGCCACTTCGGCTGTCCAGCAGGACGGCCCACGGCAACGGCCGGGCCGCGAAGTCAAGGAGGCCCGCACCTGCACCCGCATCGCCGGGCTCGCCGGGCCGAGAGCCCGAGGGCCACAGGGTCCGCACCGTCCGGAAGCCGGCCGCTTCGAGATGCAGCCGTACCGGCTCCGGCTCTCCTCCGTGAAGCTGCACGGTGTCAACGCCGGCCAGCCGGGCGAGGGTGAGGATCATGCCGCCGTCTTCGCCGCTGAACACCCCTACCACGCGCACCTTGCGGCCAAGCGCCGCCGCTTCGGCTCGTGCAAGATAGGCCAGGGCACGGGCCTGGTCGGGGGAGACGGCCCGGGGGCTTCGTGGCGTGAGGATGAGCCCCACCGCGTCCGCGCCCGCCCTCACCGCCTCAAGTGCGTCTTGTGGCCGCACGAGGCCGCAGACCTTCACCCAGACGTGCATACGCTTCCCGCGCCTCTCTCACGAGGGCTTCCGGGTCGGGGCTTCGCATCAGGGCCTCCCCCACCAGCACGGCGTCGGCACCGGCAGCCCAGGCTTCGGCCATCTGTTGGGCACTTCGGTAGCCGCTCTCGGCGATGGCAACGACCTCGCCGGGTATTCTGGGCAGGAGGCGGAGCGCCCGCTGCATGTCCACCTCGAACGTCTGCAGGTCCCGGTTGTTGACCCCGATGATCCGGACCCCGCCCATTTCCAGCACCCGGTCAAGTTCCGGCCCGTCGTGCACCTCAACGATTGCGTCAAGCCCCAGGTCGTACGCGGTATCCAGGAGCATGCGCAGGTCGTGTGGAGCGAGCGCGGCCGCAATCAGCAAGACCGCTGCCGCTCCACAGTGCCGGGCGAGTTCGACCTGGGCGGGACACACCACCACGTCCTTGTACAGCACAGGAAGGCCGACCGTGCGGCTCACGGCTTCCACGTCCTCGGGACTGCCGCCGAAGAACGCCTCGTCGGCCAGCACGGAGACCGCCGCAACACCGCTACGCCCGTACGCCGCCGCCCGGGCCGCCGCATCTGTGTCCGGGGCGATTGGGCCGGCAGAGGGCGACCGCCGCTTGACCTCCGCGATGATCGGGACCCTACCGGTTTGCCTGACCCTGCGGATCGCGTCAGCAAGGCCCGGCGTCTTCCTGCGCGGCTGCCCGCCCGGCTCCCGAGGCCAAGCGCCCGCTCGCCGCAACCCCTCCGCGCCGGCGCACCGGGCTTTCTTGTAAGCCACGATCTCGCCCAACCGGCCCTTCGGTGGCTCCCAGACAGCACTCACCGCGATGCCCCCGCCGCCGCGCCGCGGCGGGCGGTGCCGAACGCGACCAGCGCCTCCAGCCGCTCATAGGCCTGGCCGGAGTCCACCACGACCCGCGCCAGTTGCAGGGCGTCCCGTAGAGAGGGCGCCAGTCCGGCCGCCCACAGACAGCCGGCAGCGTTCAGCAGCACGACGTCCCGGTGCGGGCCCTGCCGTTGGCCGGTCAGCACCTCCCGGAGGATGCGGGCGTTGGTCACTGCTCCGTCGCCCCGGATGCTCGCTGCCGGGGCGGGAGGGACTCCCAGCTCGGCCGGGTCGATGGTGAAGCGGCTGACCCGATCCCCCTCAACCCACGCGGCCAGAGTGTGGCCCGAGAGCGTGATCTCGTCGAGCCCGTCGAGCCCGTGAACCACCAGCGCCCGCTCCACGCCGAGGCGGGTCAGGGCGTGCGCCACGAGCTCCACCAGCCTCGGTTCGTAGACTCCCACCAGCTGGAAGCGCGCGCCGGCCGGGTTGGTCAACGGCCCGAGGATGTTGAAGACGGTACGGATGCCCAGTTCTCGCCGGGGGCCGGCGGCGTGGCGCATTGCCGGGTGGAAGGTGGGTGCGAAGAAAAAGGCGATCCCGACCTGTTCAAGGCACTGGCCCACTTCGTCGGGCGTCAGATCGAGCGGCACGCCCAGCGCCTCCAGCACGTCCGCGCTACCTGCCTTGCTCGAAACCGATCGGTTGCCGTGCTTGGCCACCTTGAGGCCTGCCCCCGCCGCCACGAACGCGGCGGCCGTGGAGACGTTGATGGAGTTCGCAAGGTCGCCCCCGGTGCCGCAGGTGTCCACGATCGGGACGTTCTCCGGCACCCTGACCCGCACCGCCTGGCGGCGCATGGCCCGCGCCAGCCCGGCCACCTCCTCGGGCGTCTCCCCCCTCATGCGCAGCGCCACGGCAAAACCCGCGATCTGGGCCGGTGTGGCTTCGCCGGCCATGATGGCGCTCATGGCGGCATCCGCCTGGTCCTGGGAAAGGGACTGCCCCCCGGTGACGAGCGCAATGGCCTCTTTGATGTCAGACACTTCTCGAACCTCGCTCCCCTCGTCTCAGCTTGACTGCACGACGGCCTGACGCGCTTCCAGGCCCCCACTCGATCCCTGGGCCGCCAGCCTTCTGGCCATTTCGAGGAAGTTGGCCAGCAGGCCCCGCCCTTGCGGCGTGAGCACGGACTCCGGGTGGAACTGCACCCCCTCCACGGGCCGGCTGCGGTGCCGGACGGCCATGATGCAGCCTTCTTCGTCCACGGCGGAGATTTCCAGCACGTCCGGCAGGCTGTCCCGGACGATGCAAAGGGAGTGGTACCTGCCTGCCCGCAGCGGGTTGGGCAGTGCACGGAAGATGGTGCCGCCGTCGTGATGGATGAGGCTGCTCTTGCCGTGCAGGAGGCGCGGCGCACGCTCGACGCGCCCCCCGAACGCCACCCCGATGGCCTGGTGGCCCAGGCACACCCCCAGGATCGGGATGTCAACGGCCCGGCGGATGAGTTCGACGGAGATGCCCGCATCCTCGGGCCGGCCCGGCCCCGGCGAGATCAGCACGGCCAACGGGCGGCCGGCCAGCAGGCCGTCCACGCTCACCTGGTCGTTGCGAAAGACGACGGGATCCTCACCCAGTTCGCCCAGGTACTGCACCAGGTTGTAGGTGAACGAGTCGTAATTGTCGATGACGACAAGCGAGCGCTCGTGTTCACCCCCCTTCGTGCCGTTTCCGCCCAGGCTGGTGTTGCCGGCCTCCCGAGCCATCCCCCACTCTCCTCCCCTTGACCGCGTCAGCGCTCCAGCAATTCAGGCATCAAACCGGCTCAGAGCCGCAAAAAGCGCCTGCGCCTTGCTTTCGGTCTCCAGAAGCTCGCGCCGCGGCGTGGAGTCGGCTACGATTCCCGCCCCGGCCCTGGCATGGGCCACGCCCGCGCGGATGGCCAGGGTCCGGATGGTGATGCAGCTATCGGCACTGCCCGTCACGGAGAAGTACCCCACCGCACCGGCGTAGGGACCCCGCCCCGAGGCCTCCAGCTCGTCGATGATCTGCATCGCGCGAATCTTCGGGGCCCCGGTCACCGTGCCGGCCGGAAAGGCGGCGCGCACCAGGTCGAACGCATCCAGGCCGTCCCGCAGGGTCCCTTCCACCTCCGAGACCAGGTGCATCACGTGCGAGTAGCGCTCTACCTCCACGAGGCGCGTGACCCGCACCGTCCCGTACTGGCAGACCCGGCCCAGGTCGTTTCGCCCGAGGTCGACGAGCATCATGTGCTCGGCGTTCTCCTTGGGGTCGTCGAGCAACTCCGCCTCCAGGCGGCGGTCCTCGTCAGGTGTCCGGCCACGTGGGCGGGTGCCGGCGATGGGCCGCAGCAGGGCGCGGCCTTCGTGCAGCTTCACCATCACTTCGGGAGACGCCCCCACGAGGTACAGCGGCCGG